>JAEZFA010000265.1 GCA_023417665.1 Pseudomonadota bacterium
AACAAGGACTCGGTCGCCATCGACACCTAACCGCTCGGGCTCAATCCGCGCCGCGACCGGCTCTGCGTCGTGCAGCTTTCACCCGGCGACGGCAGCGCCGATGTCGTGCAGATCCCGGCCGGAAAGGTGCACGCGCCCAATCTGGCGAAGCTGCTCGGCGACGCATCCGTGCAGAAGATCTTCCATTTCGCGCGCTTCGACCTTGCGGTGCTGTACAAGAATCTCGGCGTCATGCCGCAGCCGGTCTATTGCACCAAGATCGCCTCGCGGCTGGTGCGCACCTATACCGACCGCCACAGCCTGAAGGACCTCGCCCGGGAGCTCTTGGGGATCGATATGTCGAAGCAGCAGCAAAGCTCGGACTGGGGTGCTGCCGAACTCTCCGATGCCCAGATCGCCTATGCCGCCTCCGACGTCCTCTATCTCCACCAGATCAAGGAAAAGCTCGACGAAATGCTTGCGCGGGAAGGGCGGACGGCGCTGGCCGAGGCCTGTTTCGGCTTCCTGCCGACCCGGGTCGCGCTCGATCTTGGCGGCTGGGCCGAAGAGGATATTTTCAGTCATTCCTAGCCTTCCGGCGGGAATCGCGAGGGCCGTTCGAAAGCCGCAATTCCCGGGAATAGACGTAGCCAACCAATGAACCAGCAGACTTTATCGCGTCGGCCGGCACGGGATTCGGCCGGCAGCAGAGGTTCGCGGCGGCAGCCTGCCGATCCGCGCGTGCGCGGTTATGGTCATGCCGTGCGGCATTCCTCGCGGGTGCGTTTTTTGCGCCGCGTGCTGCCGGTACTGACGCTGACGATTCTGTGCATCGTCGGGCTGATCGCCTGGCTCGATCCGTTCCGGATTGTCCGCGACTTTCCGCTCGACGTGATGAAGCTCTCGATTCAGGGCAACAAGCTCGTGATGGATGCGCCGAAACTCTCCGGCTTCACCAAGGACGGCCGCGGCTACAACATCACCGCGACGGCCGCCGCGCAGGATCTGACCCAGACGAACGTGATCGAACTCGACGGCATCAAGGCCAATTTCGCGCTCACCAACAACGGCATGACCGAACTCACCGCCGTAAAGGGCCTCTACGACGCCAAGGGCGACGTCGTGCGGTTGACGCAGGGCATCGTGATTCGCTCGACTGCGGGCTACGAGGGCCGGCTGCAGGACGCGCTGATCGAAGTGAAGCGCGGTTACGTCATCACCGAGAGTCCGGTCGATATTATTTTCAACAACGGCTCGATTCGCGCCGACCGCATGCAGATTTTCGAGAACGGCGCGCGGGCGCTGTTCGAAGGCGGCGTGACCATGATGATGAAACTGCCGCCGCCGCAAAATCAGGCCGCACAGGATCAGGACCGGCAATGAAGAAATTTTTGAAACCGTTGCCGCATCTCGTTGCTGCCGTGCTCGGCGCGTTGCTGATGGGCGACGTCGTCTCGCTGTCGCATGCGCAGGATGCCGCCGCGCCGAACAACGCGTTTCAGGGCTTCACGCGCAACCGCAAGGATCCGGTCAAGATCGAAGCGAATACGCTGGAAGTGCGCGACAAGGAAAAGCTCGCGATCTTCCGCGGCAATGTCGTCGTGGTGCAGGGCGACACCACCATGCGCTGCCGGGAGCTCGAAGTGCATTACGAGGGCAACGCGCTCGGCGCGGACCCGCGCAAGAATGTCCCCGCCACCAAGTCGCAGCAGCAAAGCGCCTCCGCGCAGCGCATCAAGCGCCTGGTCGCCGTCGGCGGCGTGATCGTGACCGCCAAGGATCAGAAGGCGGTGGGCGACAAAGGCATTTTTGAAATGGCGAGCAATACCGTGATCCTCGACGGCAACGTCGTGGTGACCCAGGGCCAGAACGTGATGAACGGCGACAAGCTCACCGTGAATCTCACGACAGGCACCTCGAAGCTCGACGGCGTGAAGCAGCAGGGCACCCAGCGCGTGAAGGGCGTTTTCGTGCCGAGTTCGATGGACAAGAAGGACAGCGACCGTCCGGCGCGTAAAAAATAGCCAGTAGCCCGATAAAATTGGCCCCGGATTTGCTTTCAGAAAGCGCGCGCAATTTGATTCTGGCCCGCGAACGGGCTACCAACCCTCATTCCGCACGAATACGGCGCTGGCCGGGCCCGATCTCCCGCCATAGCCGGTTCGTCTCTCCGCAAGACGGCACTTCCCCTCCGGATCAACCCGGTTGTGCGGTGCGAATGGAGTGAGGACCCTGAAAGTCCCCTGGTTCCGGTCCGGCAAGAAGGACGCGCGCGACAAGCAGGCCTTGTCCGAGCAATGGCGTCTCGACGGCTCTGCGCCGCCGAAACGGCAGCAGCCCCGCCGTGCGCAGGACCAGACCGCCACGCGGCCCGCCAATACCTGGCGTCCGCCGGAAGCCCGCGCCCCGGAAGTCGCCCCGCCGCCCACGCCGCAGGCCAATGGCTACGAGCATGCGCACGAGCCGGCTTATGCGGAGCGCCCCCAGCGGCGCGCCCATCCGCCGCATGTTCCGGTGCCCGGCGAGGGCATTCTGGCCGCCGACGGCCTGCAGAAAAGCTATGGCGGCCGGAAGGTCGTCAGTGACGTTTCGATCGACGTCATGCGGGGCGAGGCGGTCGGCATTCTCGGGCCGAACGGTGCGGGCAAGACCACCTGCTTCTACATGGTGACCGGGCTCGTGGAGCCCGATGCGGGGCACATCACGCTCGACGGCCACGACGTCACGAAACTGCCGATGTATCGCCGCGCGCGTCTGGGCATCGGCTATCTGCCGCAGGAAGCCTCGATCTTCCGCGGACTGAACGTCGAGAACAATCTGCGCGCAGTGCTCGAAGTGGTCGAGCCGGACCGCCGCCGGCGCACCGACCGGCTCGAGGAACTGCTCGATGAATTCTCGATCCAGCATATCCGCAAGTCGCCCTCGATCGCGCTGTCGGGCGGCGAGCGCCGCCGCGTGGAAATCGCCCGCGCGCTTGCCTCCAATCCGCATTACATGCTGCTCGACGAGCCCTTCGCCGGCATCGATCCGATTGCCGTCGGCGACATCCGCACGCTCGTTCGCCATCTCACCGGCCGCGGCATCGGCGTGCTGATCACCGACCACAACGTGCGCGAAACGCTCGGCCTCGTGGATCGCGCCTACATCATCCATTCCGGCCGCGTATTGATGGAAGGCTCGGCGGAAGAAATCGTCGAAAGCGAAGACGTGCGCCGGCTCTATCTCGGCGAGGAGTTCCGGCTCTAATGGCGATCTCGCAAAAGCTCGAGATGCGCACGAGCCAGGGGCTCGTGATGACGCCGCAGCTGATGCAGGCGATCAAGCTTTTGCAGCTTTCCAACCTCGACCTCGTCGCCTTCGTCGAAGCCGAGCTTGAGCGCAATCCGCTGCTGGAGCGCGAGGAAGCGCCGGAGGCCGAGCGCGGCGACGGCGCGCAGGAAACGCCGGCGCAGAACGAAGATTTTTCCGAAAGCGGCGAACCGGCAACGTCCGGCGAAGACTGGATGGAAGACCGCTACGAAAGCCGCGCCGCGATGGAAGAACAGCTCGGCACCAATCTCGAGAATGTCTTTCCCGACGACGCGCCGGCCGCTTCCGCCGAATCCACGATCGTCGCGCCGGAAACGCCGGGCTACTCCGAATGGGCAAGCGTCGGCTCCGGCGGGCGGCCGGACGACGACTATAATCTCGAGGCTTTCGTTTCCGCCGAAGTGACGCTGCCCGATCATCTGTCGCGCCAGCTTTCGCTGTCTTTGTCCGATCCGGTGCGCCGCCTGATCGGCCAGCATCTGATCGATTCGGTCGATGAGGCCGGCTATCTGCGCGGCGATCTCGAAAGCATGGCGGAGAAGCTCGGCGCGCCGCTTTCGGAAGTCGAATCGGTGCTGGCGGAATTGCAGACCTTCGATCCGCCCGGCGTCTGCGCCCGCGATCTTGCCGAGTGTCTCGCGATTCAGTTGCGCGAACGCGATCGGCTCGATCCGGCGATGAGCACGCTCGTCGCCAATCTCGATCTGCTGGCCAAGCGCGACTTCGTGCAGCTTCGCAAGCTTTGCAATGTCGACGAGGAAGACTTCGCCGACATGGTCGCCGAACTGCGCCGGCTCAATCCGAAGCCCGGTCTCGCTTTCGGCGGCGGCGTGGTGCAGCCGATCGTGCCCGATGTTTTCGTGCGTCCCGCGGCCGACGGCGGCTGGAACGTCGAACTGAACTCCGACACGCTGCCCCGCGTGCTCGTGAACCAGATCTATTACGCGAAGGTCAGCAAAAGCCCGATCTCGGACAAGGAAAAGGCGTTCCTGACCGAATGCATGCAGACGGCGACCTGGCTCACGCGCTCGCTCGATCAGCGCGCCCGCACCATCCTCAAGGTCGCAAGCGAAATCGTGCGCCAGCAGGATGCATTTCTGGTGCAGGGCGTGCAGCACCTGCGCCCGCTGAACCTGCGCATCGTCGCCGACGCGATCCAGATGCACGAATCGACCGTGTCGCGCGTGACCGCCAACAAATACATGGCGACCCCGCGTGGCATCTTCGAACTCAAATATTTCTTCTCCTCGGCAATCGCTTCCGCCGAAGGCGGCGAAGCCCATTCGTCGGAAGCCGTGCGCGATCGAATCAAGCGCTTGATCGACGAGGAAAAGCCGGATGATATTCTCTCCGACGACACCATCGTGACGAAGCTGAAGGAAGCCGGGATCGACATTGCGCGCCGCACCGTTGCGAAATATCGCGAGGCGCTCCGCATTCCCTCCTCGGTGCAGCGCCGCCGCGAGAAACGTGCCGGGCCGGTCTCGAACTGAGGTTCGAGCGAACAGGGAAAAAGGAAGCAGGGAGAGAATATGCTGCGCGTATCGGGCAAAAGCGTCGATGTTGGCGAGGCCTTGCGGACCCGGATCACCGAGAAGGTGAACGAGGCGCTGGCGAAATACTTCCAGCATGGTTCGTCCGGCCACGTCACGATCGGGCGTGAGGGATCGGGCTTTCGCGCCGATTACATTCTGCACCTGGATTCGGGAACCGTGCTCGAAGCGCATGGCTCTGCGCAGGATGCCGTTGCCGCGGCCGACGAAGCGGCGATCAAGATCGAAAAGCGCCTGCGGCGCTACAAGCGGCGCCTGAAGGATCGCACCTCCACCATACGCGCGCAGCAGGCAGAACAGTTCGCCGCGAACTATGTAATCGAGGCGCCGGACGAGGAAGCCGAAGAACAGGAAGACTGGAGCCCGGTGACGATTGCGGAATCGACTGCGGCACTTCCCGAATTTTCGGTGAGCGATGCGATTGCCGAACTGGATCTCACCGGCGCGCAGGTGATCGTATTCCGTCACGCCGGCAACGGCGGAATCAACATCGTCTACAAGCGACGGGACGGTAACATCGGATGGATCGATCCTTCGCCGCAGCCCGCGAAATAGGACGTTGACCCCGCGGGTATGCCCACCTATACCCGCGCCGTCGGTAACCGGATTGTTGTACGCGTTCACCCGCCAAGAATTTGGAACCGTTCCAACGGATAGAGGCCATGCCGCTTAGCGATTTGCTCTCGCCCCATGCGGTCTTTCCCTCGCTCAAGGTCACGAACAAGAAGCAGGCGATTCAGGAATTGTCGTCGCGTGCGGCGAGTCTGACCGGCCATGACGAGCGGGAGATTTTCGAGACCTTACTGCGCCGCGAGCGGCTCGGCTCGACCGGCGTCGGCGGCGGCGTCGCGATTCCGCACGGCAAGTTGCCCAAGCTCGATCGCATCGTCGGCCTGTTCGCTCGCACCGATGCGCCGATTGATTTCGAATCGCTGGATGGCGAGCCGGTCGATCTGATTTTTCTTCTGCTCGCGCCCGAAGCCGCCGGCGCGGATCATCTCAAGGCGCTTGCACGCATCGCGCGGCTGTTGCGCGACGCCGACACCGCGAAGCAGCTGCGCGCTGCCCGCGATGCCACGGCGGTCTATACGTTGCTCACGGCTCCCGCCGCGAGCAACGCTGCCTGATCTTCCGAAGATTCGTTAGTGCACGCTGACGGTGTCGAGCTCGTGCTCGCGCGCATTGGCGAGTGCCGCTTCACGGCTGTCGGTCACGATGATCGGCGTGCCGTCGGCGGCATGGAGCGAAAACAGCTTCATGCCCGGTGCCATCATCGGCGCCTGCGGAAAGAGCGACTTCACTTCTTCCGACTTGATCTCGCGCACATAGGCGACCTGGCCGCCGCCGAGCACGGCGAAAGCTTCAGGGGTCAGAACGTGTTCGTTGTGGTTGGTCATACTGATACTCCTTCCTTACTTCGCGCCGCCGTTCGAGATCTCGACCCGGCGTGCCTGACTCGCCCTTTCGGGGCGTTCCAGATCGACGGAAAGCAGTCCGTCGCGCAAATCCGCGCCCACGACTTCAATGCCGTCGGCGAGGACGAAAGTGCGCTGGAACTGCCGCGCTGCGATTCCACGATGGAGGAATTCGCGTCCGGCGGAATCGTCCTGCTGCCGGCCACGGATCGTCAGCTCCTTCTGCTCGACGGTGATGTCGAGGTCGTCGCGGGAGAATCCCGCGACCGCGAGCGTGATTCGCAGCCGCTCGGGCTGACCCTCAGCCGCGCGCAGCCTTTCGATGTTGTAGGGCGGATACCCGTCCGCGGCTTTCGAAACGCGATCGAGTGCTCGCTCGATCTGATCGAAGCCCAGAAGAAACGGGCTCGAAAGGGATTGAATTCGCGACATGAAGCAAAGCCCTCGTTCCAAGCGACTTTGTACTGGGCCCACATTTGGCGCCCGAAGCCGAAAGCGATCGCCGCCTCCGGCTCCTGTCATATGGGAACAGGGCCATGCCGGTTCAAGCGGCAGGAAAATCCTGCCCGATCAGCGGCTTAACCGGGAAATAAAGGGATTTGGTGGAGCCAGGGGGAGTCGAACCCCCGACCTCTTGCATGCCATGCAAGCGCTCTCCCAACTGAGCTATGGCCCCACTGGCCGTTACCGGGGTTCTGAAATCCGAACCCGGTTAGGGAATCCGCGTAGTCTCTAGCGCCAAACGCCAGCCGAATACAACGCGGGCGGTTAGTTCTCGTCGTCCTTGTCGATGCCGTCGCCGATGATGTCGGAGACGTCGCCGCCTTCCTCTTCCTCATCGGTGACGAGGAAGGTGTTGTCGTCCTCGTCGTCATTGTCGACATCGACGTCGTCGTCCGATTCGAGATCGGGGTCGATCGCGCCCTTCTTGCCCTTGGTGCCGGTGCTCTCCGCATCGGCGTCCTCGAGCGAGATCACTTCCGCGCCCTCCGTCCGAGCCTCGGCTTCATCCGAAGAAGCGGCACCGGCTGCCGCAGCGGCCGCCGCAGCGGCGCCACGCCCGCGCGTAACGGGTGCCGCGACCTCGTAGACCGCACCGCATTTGGGGCAGGTGATCGGATCCTTGGAGAGATCGTAAAACTTGGCGCCGCAGCTCTGGCAGACGCGCTTGGTGCCGAGTTCGGGTTTCGCCACGCCGCTCGCTCCTTGGAAATCGCTCGTGAAAGGCGGCTTCCTGTGGACCGCGTGTTTGGGCCTGTCAAGAGTAACAACCGCAGGCGGCAATCCGGCGAGACGGGGCGGAACCCCCTGTGCTAGGGAGCCCGCGCCATGTCGAATACTTCCATGCCTCCGAAGCCCATGACCGCGGGAAAAAGCCGGGGTCTTTCCGGCCGGCTGCGGGTGCCGGGCGACAAGTCGATTTCCCACCGCGCGCTTCTGATCGGAGCCCTGACGGTAGGCCGTACCGACATTGAGGGACTGCTCGAAGGCGAGGACGTGATTGCGACCGCGAAGGCCGTCCGCGCCATGGGTGCCTCGGTCGAGCGCGAGGCAGAGGGCCGCTGGCGCGTGAACGGCATGGGCGTCGGCACGTTGCTTAGCCCCCGCGAGCCGCTCGATTTCGGCAATGCCGGCACCGGAAGCCGTCTTGCCATGGGCGTTGTCGCCGGCCACCCCTTCGAGGCGGTTTTTGACGGCGACGCCTCGCTCCGCAAGCGCCCGATGCGCCGCATTCTCGACCCGCTGATGCAGATGGGTGCCGAGACGGTCGAACAGGCCGAGGGCGGCAGGCTGCCGCTTCGCCTTCGTGGTGCGCGCGAAGTGATTCCCATTGTTTATGAAACGCCGGTCGCGTCCGCCCAGGTGAAGTCCGCGGTGTTGCTCTGCGGGTTGTCCGCCGACGGCGAAACCACCGTGATCGAGAAGGAAGCGACCCGCGACCACACCGAGCGGATGCTGCGCCATTTCGGCGCGACCATCTCGAGCGAGCCGCATGG
>JAEZFA010000274.1 GCA_023417665.1 Pseudomonadota bacterium
ACCTTTAAGGGTCCGTTAATTCCGCTCTGTAACAAACCAAAACACGCGACCGTTGCCGCGGTCGCTTCTTTGTTTTGGAACCTACCACGGCGATGTGGCAGAGCCCCCCGTTTAGAGGGCCATAATACCGAGTCGGGCTTAACTGTCTATGTCGCCGTGGTCACAGCTCAGGAGGGCTGGACCTATGGCCGACGATAAAAAGAACCAACTACCGTTTCCGTTCATCGAGCGGAAACACGCGAATAAGCTGATCAATCAGCGCGCTAAAGACGGCTACATAAACGCTACCGCGATGTGCGAAGCCGCTGAACGGCCTTGGGGCCGCTATTGGGAAACTAAGCAGGCGAAGGAGTTCGCCGCGGCCCTTTCCGTCGATATCGGTATACCGATATCGGACCTGATCCAGTCTTTTAAGGGCGGTAATGCCCAGCTGCAAGGAACTTGGGTTCACCCTCAAGTTGCAATTAACTTGGCGCAGTGGCTTTCGCCGCAGTTTGCGGTTCAGGTCACGACTTGGGTTTTCGAGTGGCTTTCAGGTGGTTCGAAGGTTGTCGAACGGCTCCCGTATCATTTGCGGCGCTACGTCGCGAACATCAATGCGATGCCGAAGACCCACTTTTCGATGCTTCAGGAGCTGACCTACATCCTGATCGCGCCGCTTGAATCCGGTGGTTACACGCTGCCCGAGAACATGCTTCCCGACATCTCAGAAGGCCGCATGTTCTCTGATTGGCTGCGCAAGCAAGGCATCGATCCGGGTAAGTTCCCGACTTACCGCCATGCGTATGAGGATGGTCGTGTTGTAGAGGCCCGCCTTTATCCGAATCAGTATCTCGCGGACTTCCGCGCTCACTTTCACAATGTTTGGCTGCCGACGAAGAGCCAGACCTACTTCGCTATTAGGGATCCTAAGGCGCTTCCTCACCTGCAGCCGCTGCTGCCGACGCCGACGAAAAAGAAGGCTATCGCTTAACGCTTCTTCCTTCCCTTACGTTTCGACGCGGGTGGCTTAGTTTTGGCCACCCGTTTCACCGTCTGAGCGAACTGGCGCTCTAACTTCTCGACCCCCAATTCGCGTTCTTTTCGCGCCTTGTTGTATAGACGCCCGATCATCGGCGGCGCCCTCCGAGTGGCGGCTCGACCGCTGGGCGATTCCAGACCCACCATGCCTTCTTCCCACGGTCGGCCGGATCGAAGTTCACGCCGTCCCATTCGGTCTTAAAAGCTTGGGCGGCTTCCAATTCCTTGAAGCAGACGACGTACCAGTGCTCGTCTTCGTAGCGAACGGTGTGGCCGCGCAAACAGGCGTTGAGCCGGTCTTTCGACTGTTGCCACTCGGAGAATGGCCGTGTTCGCATCTTGCTTTCGGGAACGGCAACTTGGAACGGCCAGCCGCGATCAACGCCCGCTGGTGACAATTCGCCTTTTCGTCTGCTCACTTCGCATCCTAGCTTCCCCGCCTAGTGATGCCTGCCGCGGATCACACTGGAATGCTTCGCGATGGCGTGCAAAGTTCCGTTGTGGATTTCTGCCTTTTGACCCCAGCAGGCACAAGATGATGTGGTGGCCGCCATACCGGAGAAGTGTGCTCGCTGAAGCGGACGAATATTTCGAGTCCTTCGGAGAGCGGGCGTGGGAAAAGTGCAACGCCGACTACGTGGACAACATGTTCAAAGACGAAAAGCGCCACCGCTTCCTTGCTGACGTCCAGCGCGCAATCTCAAAGAAAATGGATCGCGACCGCCAATTAGACGCGGCCTTACCCACCCGCACAGATCCCGAATCTCAGGTACCGTATGATCATGGGCCCGGATACGTTGTCGATCGACCCAAGGATTCGACACTGCACTAGCGAAAATTTTCTTCCCACATTGGCGCTGGGCGCCTTCCCGTCCCGCTCGGCACGCATTTGTAGTCAAGCAGCCACTGTTGAACGGCCGGCCAGAACCGGCGATTTCCAAAGAGAGGATCCTTTCTTGGAAATGGCCGGCGTTGTTTGTTGGCCTTATCCAGTTCGCGCAGCGCGGCGCGCCCGACCCTTTCCGGCAAACCCAAACGTCGGATCAATTCGGCGTCGGTAACGAAGTCGAACTGTTCGCTCACGTCTTCCGCGTACCCTGGGCTCTAGGCGACGGGCTGAAGTCTTCAACGCCATCCGGCGCGTAGGGTGCATAAACAAAGTTCCGGCCGCCTGGAGGCGCGGTCTTATGGTCGAAGAAATCGAGCACGTCGGCAAGCTTGCGTCCGCCCATGAGCGGATGAATTAGCGGGAAACCACGCTTCTCGAGGGTGCGAGCGATTTCCGGCCAGTCTCGCGCGCGATCCCGTCCGACGACAATCAGGGCGATGTCCCGCTCGTTCGGGAAGAGTGGAAGCTCATCAATTTTTGGGATGCGCATGCGGGTATTCGACCATGTGATCGGCAACCCGGGAACCGTCACCCGCGGGTAATTGCGGGTTTTCACCACGCTATTGGGTGTTGGTTTCAAACGATATGGTTTGAAAACTATGGGTGGGAACGAAAAACTACAAAAAAGTGAGTAGTTGCAATTGACTTGGCGGAGAGAGAGGGATTCGAACCCTCGATACGGTTTCCCGTATACACGCTTTCCAAGCGTGCGCCTTCAACCACTCGGCCACCTCTCCGTCGCAAGGCACGTCAAAGAAGGCGCATCGGTGAGAGGCACCCCTTTCAGGCAGGCAGGGGCATAATACGGCGAGGCGGCGAGGACAAGAACGCCGCGTAAATTCCTCGGGGCCCCGCTTCCCGAATCTGGCCATCGGCCCGCATTGGCGCTATTTCCTGCGCCATGTTTCGCTTTCTGTTTCGCTTTGCCGGGCTGTGGCTGGTGGCCGGCGCTTTCGTGGCGCTCGTCATCGACGGAACCCGCAGTGTCAGCGCGAGCCGCTTCGTGTTCACCCCGGTCGGGGCGGCATGGACCATGCTCGACGCCGCGAGCCTGAAAAAACTGCAGGAACAGATTGGCACGGGCGCGCAGTTTCTGGAGGGCCTGCTCGCGATGCCGCTTTTCGTGCTGCTCGTGCTGGTCGGCATGGTGTTTCTGATGCTCGGCCGCCGCAAGCACGAACGCGTCATCGGCTATTCCTCCCGCGACTAGGCTGCCTCGCGAGGCTTTGATCGGCCCGCCGCTCGCGGACCCAGGCTCCGGCACCTATATTCGGGGCCAGAACCCGAGGAGAAATGGCATGCTGTTCTTCCGCAAAAGCCTCGAAATTCCTTCCGCCAGCGACGCCCTGCCGGGCCGCAAGCATCCGATACCGACCGCCGAAAGGCACTTCGTCCTGAAGACGCCGATCAAGGGGCCTTATCCCGAAGGCTTCAAGCAGGCGATCTTCGGCCTCGGCTGCTTCTGGGGTGCGGAGCGCAAATTCTGGGAGTTGCCGGGCGTCCATACCACCGCGGTCGGCTATGCCGCGGGTCTGACACCGAATGCGACCTATGAGGAAGTCTGTTCGGGGCGCACCGGGCACAACGAGGTCGTGCTCGTGGTCTATGACCCCGCGAAGATTTCCTTCGAGCAGCTTTTGAAGACGTTCTGGGAAAGTCATGACCCGACCCAGGGCATGCGGCAGGGCAACGACATCGGCACGCAGTATCGTTCGGGCATCTATGTTGCCGATCCCGCGCAACGTGCCGCGGCGCTCGCTTCCAAGGCGGACTACGAGAAAGCGCTGAAAGCCAAGGGCTATGGCGCGATCACGACCGAGATCCTCGACGCGCCGGAATTCTATTTCGCCGAGGACTATCACCAGCAATATCTGGCGAAGAATCCGGCCGGCTATTGCGGGCTCGGCGGCACCGGCGTCGCCTGCCCGATCGGTACCGGCGTCACGGCGGCAGCGTCCTGACGCCCCAACCCTCCTGACGCAGCTTGCAAGAACCGGCCCTGCCGTGGCATCGATCCGACATGACTGAACCGCGGCAGGTCCCCTTTCTGGAACGCTGGCTCGAGTGGCTCATTTTCCAGAGCCGCTGGGTCATGGCGCCGTTCTATCTCGGGCTGATCGTTGCGCTGTTCGTGCTGCTGTTCAAATTCGTGCAGGAGTTGATCCACTTCATCGCGATCACGGTCGCCGCGACCGAGGCCGACATCATCCTCGGCGTGCTGGCGCTGATCGACCTCTCGCTCACCGCCAACCTCGTGCTGATCGTGGTGTTCTCCGGCTACGAGAACTTCGTCTCGAAGATCGACCCGGAAGGCCATCCGGACTGGCCGGAATGGATGACGCAGATCGACTTCTCCGGCCTGAAGCAGAAGCTGTTTGCCTCGATCGTCGCGATCTCGGCCGTGCAGGTGCTCAAGGCCTTCATGAAGCTCGGCAACGTGACCGAAGGCGCGGTCGGCGGAAACAGCGACCGCTACCTGTTCTGGCTGGTCGGCATCCATGTCGTCTTCGTGCTGTCCGCGCTTGCACTCGCCTTCAGCGACCGGATCAGCGATCACGGCAAGAAAAAAGGCGGCCACTAGAGGCCGCCGTTTCGTTCTCACGCCTGTGCCGCGGCTAGACGCGGAAATATTCCCGGTACCAGTCGATGAAGCGGGCAACGCCCTCCTCCACCGGTGTCGACGGCTTGTAGCCGGTCAGCTTCTGCAACAAGGCGGCGCTCGCGAAGGTATCGCGCACGTCGCCGGGCTGCATGGGCATGAGATTGCGCTGCACCGGCATGCCGAGCTTCGCTTCGATCGCGTCGATGTAGCGCGTGAGTTCGACCGGCATGCCGCCGCCGATATTCACGACACGGAAAGCAGCCGCCGGGCTCAGCGAATCGACCGCATCGCTCTGCGCGCCGCGCTCCGGCACGCAGGGCACGAGCCGCACGATCGCTTCGACGAGATCGTCGATGAAGGTGAAGTCGCGCGACATGCGGCCCTCGCCGTAAACGTCGATGGGCTTTCCCTTCAGCGTCGCGTCGACGAACTTGAACAGCGCCATGTCCGGGCGGCCCCAGGGCCCATAGACCGTGAAGAAACGAAACGCCGTCGCCGGAATGGCGAACAGATACGAATAGGAATGGATCATCGACTCGCCCGCCTTCTTGGTCGCGGCGTAGAGCGTCAGCGGATGATCGGTCCGCTCGGTTTCGACGAAGGGCATCTCGCGGTTCGCGCCATAGACCGAACTCGTCGAGGCGAACAGGAAATGCTGCGGCGGACGGCGGCGCAGGATCTCCAGCAGGTTGAAGGTGCCGTCGATATTCGTGCGTACATAGGCTTCGGGATTTTCGAGGCTGTAGCGCACGCCGGCCTGTGCCGCGAGATGCACGACCACGTCGGGCGCGGCACCCGCATGGATCGCATCGAGCTTCTTTGCGTCCTCGATGTTCGCGACATGCGCGGTGAAGCGGTTGGAGCGCGCAAGAATTTCGTGGCGCTTCTTCTTCAGTTCGACATCGTAATAGGGCGTCAGCGCATCGACGCCCTGCACGTCGTGGCCGTCGGCGAGCAGGCGCTTCGCGAGGTGGAAACCGATGAAGCCCGCCGTTCCGGTGATCAGAAAGCGCATTGTGGTGAAGAGGTTTCGCTATGGCTTCGAGGAAAAATGGCGCACCCGACACGATTCGAACGTGTGACCTTTGCCTTCGGAGGGCAACGCTCTATCCAGCTGAGCTACGGGTGCGTGGACTTCCAGATACCGGATTGGGCCCGCTATCGCAACGCATGGCCAAACGCATGGCCAAGTGACGCCAGACGCTGCGAGATTTCGCTCGCGGGGTCGGTCAAGGGCTCCAGCACCGTGAAATGATTGGCGCCGGCGACTTCGCGATAGGCGGTTTCCGAGCCGCGCCGCCCCCAGTTTTCCGCCACCATCCGGCTCTGGCGGTGATACTCCGCGCTTTCCGCGCCGCCGACCCAGGCCTCCAGCACGCGGCCGCCGGGCAGCGGCCAGTCGAGCGGCGACACGCGGGCGGCTTCCGCCTCGTCGAGCATGAGCGCGGCGTTCACGCTGGTCGCAACCAGCGGCACCAGATCGAACAGGCCGGAAATCGCAAGGCCCGAAGGCACGAGATCTTCGGGCGCCTGCGGCTCGATCCGCTTCCAGTCGGTCGCAAGCAGGCAGGCCGCAAGATGCCCGCCCGCGGAATGACCGCTCACCACGAGCGGCCGCCGGTAGCGCTTCCATAAATGCAACGCCGCCTCGCGCACCTGCTCGATGATGCCGGCCACCGAAATCTGCGGGCAGAGATCGTAGCCGCAAAGCGCAAAGGCGATCCCGTTCCGGTTCGCCGCACCGGCCAGATGGCTGAAGAAGGACGGATCGAGCGCCTGCCAGTAGCCGCCGTGAAGAAAGAGCACGAGCGGCGCATCGCGGGCGGCATCCGGCCAGAAGATGTCGAGCGTCTGCCGCGCGGCGGGGCCATAGGCGATTGCGAGTTCGGCCTGCGCGTGTGCGGCGCGAAAGGCGTCGGCTGCCGCTTTCCATCCGGCAATGATCTGCGGATGCTCGGGCACGCGGGCGCGGTTGTTGTATTCGGCTTCGAAGTCGGTTCCGGTCATGGCCGCAGACGACATTGCGGCAAGCCGATGAGCGGAACAAGGGCGGCCGCAAGCGGACCGCCCTTGCCGTCAACGCAATACGGGGTCGCGGGCGCTAGTTCACCGGCACCGGCCTGATCTGGGTACGCAGCGTGTCTTCGACCACCTGATCGAAGGAGTCCTTCTTGGCGTTTGCCGGACGCTTCTGGCGCTCCGCCGCGACATAGGCATCGCGCTGCTTCACAAGGGCCGAGAGTTTCTCGTCGAGCGCCTTGCGTTCGCGGCTTTGCTTTTCGACTTCGGCCTTGCGGGCGGAAGGATCGAGCTTCTGCAGGTTCTCCGGCAGTTCAGCCTCGGGAATGGCGTCGAGTTTCACGCGCCCCGATGCGGTGTCGGAGACGAGATCGCCGTCGGTCGAAACCACGTCGGGTTTGCGGATCTTGCTGCGATAGACCGCGATGTCGGTCGCCGTGGATTGGGGTGCCGCCGCGACGTTGTCGAGCCGCTCCTGCACCCTCATCTGCTGCGCGCGCTTCCCGTAAGGCAGCACGGTGCGGTTGAGCCGGATCTGCAATTCCAGAATTTCACGGTCGTACGGCGTCTCGATGATCAGCGCGACGCCGCCGTCCTGCGGGATCGGAATGTATTTGCCGTCGCCGAGTTGCGCGATCTCGCGCCAGAAGCGCTCGGTGTCGCGCGCGGGTCCGGCCTGCACGGCGTTCACGATGATGCCGCGCGCTTTCGCGTCCTTCAGCACTTCCGGGTATTTGCGGTCCTGCGCATAGTCCATGTGCGGCGGCGCGTCGCCGACCAGAAACACGATGCGGCGCACTTCCTTTTCCTGCGACCAGTTGAGCTTGGTGATCGCGGTGTCGAGCGCCTCGTTCACGCTTTCGGCCCAGTCGCCGCCGCCGGAGGCGCGGAATTTCAGAAGCTCGGCGTAAAGTCCCTGAATGTCCGTGGTCAGCTCGAATTTCCGGGTGACGTATTCGTCGCCGATGTCGCGATAGGCGACGAGTGCCATGCGTACTTCGGCATCGGGGTTGGCATCGGCGATCGTGGTCGCGATCGACCAGATCTTGCGCTTGGCGTTATCAATCAGCCCGCTCATGGAGCCGGTGGTGTCGAGCACGAAAGCGACTTCGACCACAGGCTTTGCGGAGGCCTGAACAGGCGCGGTAAACGGCATCATCAATCCCGCCATCAAGGCGAGACAAGCTGGCATCATTCGCATGAACCCTCTCCCAAGGAAGTTTGCATGCGGATGTTTCATCGCGATGCTGGCCGAACGGCGATGGAACCGCGGCGTTGAGCGGGCGGGGTTGTGGCAAAACGCGCCGCCGCAACGATGCATCGCGAGACGAAATGTTTTCGGGCTTTCCCGAAAAGCGGGCGATTGCTACGCTCGCAGCCGCACAAGATGACAAACCCGGTCCCGCTCCCGCCGCTTTTCGGCCAAAACAATTTCGAGCCCGCGCGCAAAATCTGCCGCGGCGCGATCCGGCTGCTCCATGCGATGGGCTATGCGTCCGTGATCGAATTGCCGCTGCCGTCCGGGCGGCGCGCCGACATCGCGGCGATCGGGCCTTCGGGAGAAATCTGGATCGTCGAGGTGAAATCCTGCCTCAACGATTTTCGCACCGACCAGAAGTGGCATGAGTATCGCGCGCATTGCGACCGGCTGTTCTTCGCGGTCGATTGCGATTTTCCGCAGGAAGTTCTTCCCGGCGACGCCGGCCTGATGGTGGTCGATGAATATGGCGGCGCGATCCTGCGCGAAGCGGGCGCGCATCCGCTGGTCGCGGCAACGCGCAAGGCGCTGATGCTGCGGCTTTCGCGCATCTCGCTGTCGCGGCTTTCCGCGATCAACGATCCGCGAATCAACAGCGAGCTAAGCTGAGACCTAGCGGGGCGCGCGCTTCGCCAGAATCCGCTGCAAGGTGCGCCGGTGCATGTTCAGGCGGCGCGCGGTTTCGGAGACATTGCGCTCGCAAAGCTCATAAACCCGCTGGATATGCTCCCAGCGCACGCGATCGGCCGACATCGGCTTTTCCGGCGGCGGAGCTTTTTCGCCCGGCGTTGCGGTGAGCGCGGCATAGATGTCGTCGGCATCGACCGGCTTTGCGAGATAATCGACCGCGCCGAGCTTGATCGCGGTCACTGCGGTCGCGATGTTGCCGTAGCCGGTCAGCACGATGCCGCGCGCCTCGGGACGCTTTTCCTTCAGCGCGGAAATCACGTCGAGGCCGTTGCCGTCGCCGAGGCGCATATCCACGACCGCATAGGCCGGCGGGTTCTCCTTCACCTTGGCAAGGCCGTCCGCGATGGAATCGGCGGTCGAAACCTGGAACCCACGGCCTTCCATGGCCCGGGCGAGCCGCTCCAGAAACGGCTTGTCGTCATCGACGATGAGAAGGTGTTTATCGGTTCCAAGGCCGTTGGCGGCAGCGCCGGCCATTGCGAAATGCTCCATTATCTTACTCTGCGGCTCGAAACCGCTTGTTTTGCCCGCTCTGTGGTGACTGAGAAGCGGGCATCGCCCGTCACTGCGACATTTAGTGCGACGTACCCCGGCTGGCAAGTGTGGGTACTGGTCCCCGAACACCTCCCGCAGAAGTTGCATCTTCCGCCGATTCCAGCGCGTCGCGTTGCCAGTGCAGGCGCACCACGGCGCCGGTTCTCGGGGCCGTGCGGTTCTCAACGCGGAGTTTTCCGCCGCCGCGTTCGAGCAGGGTTTTCGCAATGAAGAAGCCGAGGCCGAGGCCGCCTTCCTCCTCGCCCTTGCCCTTGCGCAACAAGCTCTGGCCGCGAGCGCGCAAATAGGGCTCGCCGATCCGCCCGAGAATCTCGGGCGCGAAGCCGGGCCCGTCATCGGCCACCGCGATGTTCACGTCGTGCTCGTCCCAATCCGCTTCGATCACGACCTTCTCTTTCGCAAAATCGGCGGCGTTTTCGACGATGCTTTCCAGCCCGTAGAGGATCGCGGGATTGCGCCCGACCACCGGCTCGCGGCTGCGGTCGGCAGGAAGCTGGATTTCGAACGTGGTGTCGAAATCGCGCAACGGCGACACGACTTCCTCGATCAGATGCGAAAGCGGAATACGATCGAAGGGCGCGAGCCCGGATTCGAGCGAAGTGAGCGTGCGCAGGATCGTGCGGCAGCGCTCCGTCTGTTGCCGCAGCAAGCGGATGTCGGCGCCATGCGGCGATTCCTCGGGCATGGCCTTTTCAAGTTCGCGCACGACCAGCGCGATGGTTGCAAGCGGCGTGCCGAGTTCATGCGCGGCAGCCGCCGCAAGTCCGTCGATCGCGGAAATCTGCTGCTCGCGGGCGAGCACCAGTTCGGTTGCGGCAAGCGCGTCGGAAAGCTTTCGCGTTTCGTCGGCAACGCGCCAAGCATAGGCGCCGATGAAGACCACCGAGATCAGGATCGACGCCCAGATTCCGGTGACGTAAGCGCGCGGCAGGACGATCGCCTCGCCGCGCCAGGGCAGCGGATGGGCGTGGACCGCAAGCGCACTCGCCACCGCGACCACGAGCGCGCCGAGCAGCAGCGTGGTGCGGGGCTTCAGCGCCATCGCCGAAATCAGCACCGGCGCAAGGAAGAGAATGCTGAAGGGGTTGACCAGGCCGCCGGTCAAATAAAGCAGCATCGCCAGCTGCACGATGTCGAAGGCGAGCAGCGCGCCCGCCTCCTTGTCGGAAAGCCGGTAGGTCGAGCCGTAACCGATGCGCAGCGCGATGTTCACCGCCGCGGTGATGCCGACCACGGCAAATGCCGGCACGGCAGGGAGCGAGAAGTCGAGCCCCCATTCCACGATGGCGAGCGCGATGGTCTGGCCGGCAACCGCGAGCCAGCGCAGATTGATCAGCGCATTCAGGCTCAGGCCGAAATGGTGGTGTCCGGTGACGCGGTCGCGCAGGTCTGCCATGACGCTATTCTAGGGGCTCTTGCGCGCCGGCACGAGATTTTCCGCGCGTCCCTGCCCCATTTCGGCTAGAAGCGCGGCATAGGGTGCCGCCCGTTCTCGAAATCGCCCGCGGCAATTCCCGCCAAGCCATCCCAGAACCGCAAGCCCATGAACGTCAATGTCACACCGCCGGCGATCGAAGCCGACCGCCTGACCAAGCGCTACGGCGAAGCCGTCGCGGTGGACGGGATTTCGTTTCGCATCCCGGTCGGCAGCGTTACCGGCCTGCTCGGCGGCAATGGTGCGGGCAAGACCACCACCATCGGCATGATCCTGTCGCTGGTCGCGCCGAGTTCGGGCCGCGTCAGCGTGCTCGGATACAACATGGCGCGCGACGCCTATCGCGTGCTGCACCGGATGAATTTCGAAAGCCCTTATGTCGACCTTCCGCACCGGCTCACCGTGCGGCAGAACCTCACCGTTTTCGGCGGGCTCTATGGCGTGAAGAATATCGCCGAGCGCATCGCACGGCTGGCGACCGAACTCGACCTGAAGGATTTCGTCGATCGTCAGTCCGGCAAGCTTTCCGCGGGACAGAAGACGCGGGTGGCACTTGCCAAGGCGCTGATCAACGAACCCGACATTCTCATTCTCGACGAGCCTACCGCCTCGCTCGATCCCGATACCGCCGACTGGATTCGCGGACATCTGGAGCGCTATCGCGCCACCAAGAACGCAACGATCCTGCTCGCCTCGCACAACATGGCGGAAGTCGAGCGGCTCTGCGATCGCGTCATCATGATGAAGCGCGGCAAGATCGTCGATGACGACGCGCCGGCGAAGCTGCTCTCGCGCTACGGCCGGCAGAACCTCGAGGAAGTGTTCCTCGACGTCGCCCGCGGACGCGGCAAGGCAAGCCGGGAGGCCGCGGAATGATTGCGTCGTCTCCGGCCTTCTCGTTCTCGCGCATTTTCGCGATGGTGATGCGGCACTGGTATCTGCTGCGCTCGTCCTGGCCGCGGCTCCTCGAACTCATCTACTGGCCGCTGGTGCAGATGGTCATGTGGGGCTTTCTGCAAAGCTTCATGGCGAAACAGACCGGCGCGCTTGCCACTGCAGCCGGTACGTTTCTCGCCGCGGTGCTGCTCTGGGACATTCTGTTTCGCGGACAGCTCGGCTTCTCGTTTTCCTTTCTCGAGGAGATGTGGTCGCGCAACCTCGCGAACCTGATGATCTCGCCGCTGCGGCCGCTCGAATTCGTGCTTTCGATGGTCACGATGAGCCTGATCCGGCTCGTCATCGGCGTGGTGCCGGTGACATTTCTTGCCATGCTGTTCTTCGGCTTCAACTTCTGGAGTCTCGGGCTCGCGCTCGGCGCATTCTTTGCCAACCTGCTTCTGACAAGCTGGGCGATCGGCCTGCTCTGCGCGGGCATGGTGCTGCGCAATGGTCTCGGCGCCGAGGGCCTGACCTGGTCGATCATGTTCCTGTTTCTGCCGCTGGCCTGCGTCTACTATCCGGTCGCGACATTGCCGGTGTGGCTGCAATACGTCTCCTGGGCGCTGCCGCCGACGGCAGTGTTCGAGGGCATGCGCGCACTGGTGCTGGAACAGACCTTCCGCGCCGACCTGATGCTGTGGGCGTTCGGATTGAACGTGTTCTGGATCAGCCTTGCCGGCTGGGGCTTCATGCAGCTGATGAATTCCTCGAAGCGCATGGGCTCGCTGCTGTCGGTCGGCGAATAGTTCCCGTTTCGCCAGCCCGAGTGCTGCGCCCGCGTAGGGGCAGCCCGGATTTGACCTCGTCGTCAAAACGTCACAGGGTCCCGCGCCGCAACAAAAGGGCGAACAAGGGCTGTGAATTCCATGCCGATCGGCGAATTTGGCCGCACGCCGGAACTGCCGGAAGAGACCGGCGGCCCGGTGTTATCAACGCCGCTGTACTGGTTCTATGAATGGGGCCAGGCCGCGCTCAACCCTTCGCGCGCACTCGCCGACGCAACCCGCTTTTATTTCAAGAGCCCGCTGAACCCGCTGTCGCAAACCGATTTCGGAAAGAACATGGCGGCGGCAGCCGAACTGTTCGAGCGCACGACGCGACGCTATTCGAAACCGGAATGGGGCATCGAATCGACGCTGGTCGGCGGCGAGCGCGTGCCGGTGACGATCCGTCCGGTATGGGAGCGGCCGTTCTGCAGGCTCCTGCATTTCGAGCGCCACTTCACCCATGCGCCGAAACGCCCGCAGCCGCGGCTTCTGATCGTCGCGCCGATGTCGGGCCATTACGCGACGCTGTTGCGCGGCACGGTCGAAGCCTTCCTGCCGAACCATGAAGTCTACATCACCGACTGGACCGACGCGCGGATGGTGCCGCTTGCCGATGGGCCGTTCGATCTCGACGACTATATCGATTACCTGATCAGCATCTTCCACTTCCTCGGCATCGGTTCGCACGTCATCGGCGTGTGCCCACCCACGGTGCCGGTGCTTGCCGCGGTCGCGCGCATGGAAGCGGAGAACGATCCCTACGTCCCCTTCACCATGACGCTGATGGGCGGGCCGATCGACACGCGCAAGAATCCAACCGCGGTGAACAAGCTCGCGGAGGAACGCGGCATGGGCTGGTTCCGCACCCGCGTGATCACCAAGGTGCCGTTCCCGCATCCGGGATTCATGCGCGAAGTCTATCCGGGCTTCCTGCAACTCGGCGGCTTCATCGGAATGAACTTCGACCGCCATGTCGAAGCGCATCGCGAGCTGTTCAATCATCTCGTGGAAGGCGACGGCGATTCCGCCAAGAAGCATCAGGAATTCTACGACGAGTATCTCGCGGTGATGGACCTCACCGCGGAGTTCTATCTTCAGACCGTGGAAAAGGTTTTCGTGCGGCACGATCTGCCGAACGGCACCTTCATGCATCGCGACAAGCCGGTCGATCCCTCCAAAATCCGCCGCACTGCGCTGCTGACCGTCGAAGGCGAGAACGACGACATTTCCGGCCTCGGCCAGACCAAGGCGACGCACGATCTGTGTCCGAACATTCCGGCCGACAAGAAGCTGCACTACATGCAGCCCAAGGTCGGGCATTACGGCGTGTTCAACGGTTCGCGCTTCCGGGCGGAAATCGCACCGCGGATCTCGGATTTCGTGCTGTCGAACAACATAACTTACGCGGACGGCTCGCGCGCGGCACCCGGCAAGAGCCAGAAGACCCCGTAGAAAATTTCGCCCTTGCGCAATTTGGCCATCAGCGCTTGCCTTCAATGAAGCGCAAGCGAATCACTTTGGCAGATGCGGATTCTGGGCTTCCTCAATCGGCGCGAGACGGTTCCGGCGGAGAAGATGACGGTCTTCTCCGGCGAGCGCGCGTTCGAGCTTTCGGTGGTGCGCCATCCGCGCGCGCGGCGCTATACGCTTCGCGTGCGCAACGCCAGCCGCGACGTCGTACTGACCATGCCGCGGCGCGGAAGCTTCGCTGACGCGCATCGCTTCGCGCAGCAGAACGCCACATGGATCGCGGCCAAGCTCGCGCAGCTTCCCGACGTGGTGCCGTTTGCCGATGGTGAAATCATCCCGTTCCGCGGCGAGCCGCACCGGATTTCGCACCGCGCCGGTGCGCGCGGCAGCGTCTGGACCGAGCGGGACGAAAGCGGCAATGCCATTCTCTGCGTCGCGGGCGACGCCGCGCATCTGTCGCGGCGACTGGGCGATTTCCTCAAGCGCGAGGCGAAGCGAATCCTGTCCGAGCGCAGCCGCGCCTATGCCGCCCGCATCGGGGTCGGGATCGGGCGGATCGGCTTGCGGGATTCCGCGACGCGCTGGGGCTCCTGCTCCGAAAGCGGCTCGCTGTCCTATTCCTGGCGGCTCATCCTCGCGCCCGACTTCGTGCTGGATTATCTCGCCGCACACGAAATCGCCCACCGGATCGAGCTCAACCATTCCGACCGCTTCTGGAGGCTGCTCGATTCCATGACGCCGGATCGCCGCCGCGCCGAAGCCTGGCTGAACGCGCACGGCAACAGCCTGCATCGCTACGGCAAATCGCGCGGCTGAAGCGGCCGCAATCTTCCGCTAGTTCCGGCGAATGCCGAACAGCCGGTCGAGGAACCAGCCGTCGAAGCCGCGATCGGCCTGCCGCTCATCCTGCGGGGGATTGTTCTGCACTTCCGCGGGCGGCAATAGCGGCGCATCGCGATAGCGCTGGCCGGTGCCGGGAAGTTCTACCGGCGGCAAATTCTCGTGCGCGGTGCGCATGAAGCGATTCCAGATATCGACCGGCAAGTTGCTGCCGGACGCTTTTCTGGTCGGGGAGGAATCGTCGTTGCCGAGCCAGACGCCGGTCACGAGCGCGCCGGTGTAACCGACGAACCAGGCATCGCGGATATCCTGACTGGTGCCGGTCTTGCCGCCGGCCGGCCAGTTCGGGATCGAGGCGCGCTTCGCCGTGCCGGTGATCAGCGTTTCCTGCAGCATCTGGTTCATCTGCCCGACATGCGGCGGCGTGATCACACGGCCATGACCGGGCTGCGAGCGGGCGTAAAGAATTTTTCCCCGGGCATCGCGCACCTGCAGAATGACATGCGGAATGACGCCGATGCCGCCATTGGCGAAGGGCACATAGGCGCCGACCAGTTCCAGCACCGAAACTTCCGAGGTGCCAAGCGCAAGCGATGCGTTCGGCTGCAACTCCGAAACGATGCCGAGACGCTGCGCGGTCTTTGCGACTGCCGCAGGCCCGACTTCCAGCGCGAGCCGCACCGCGACCGTATTCAGCGAAAGCGCAAGGGCCGTCTGCAGCGAAACGGGACCGTAATACTGGTGCGAGAAGTTTTCGGGCCGCCAGCCGCGCACCTGCACCGGCGCGTCGTCGCGTACGGTGTCCGGGGTCATGCCGCGCTCGAGTGCGGTGAGATAAACGAAGGGCTTGAAGGCGGAGCCCGGCTGGCGCTTGGCGGAAACCGCGCGGTTGAACTGGCTTTCGTTGTAATCGACGCCGCCGACCAGCGCCCGCACCGCGCCGTTGGTATCCATCGCGACGATCGCGCCCTGGCTCACGCCGAATTTCTGCCCGTTCTTCGCAAGCTCGTCGGCCAGCGTGCGTTCGGCGGCCGTCTGCAGGACCGGGTCGATCGTGGTCTGCACCGTGACATCGACGTCGAACTGGCCGACGTAATCGTTCAGCGCATCCATCACGAAATCGGCGACATAGCCCGACGAGCCGGGCCCGCGATTGGTCGCGATCCGCGGCGGCCTCGTCTGCGCGATCTTGCGCATTTCCTCGGTGATGAAGCCGGCGTCCGCCATCGCCGTCAGCACGAGGAGCGCGCGGCGTTGCGCAAGTTCGGGATTGCGGGTCGGCGCCAGCCGCGACGGCGAACGCACGAGGCCCGCGAGCATCGCGGCCTCGGAGAGCGTGACGGCGCGGGCCGATTTTCCGAAATAGCGTTGCGCCGCCGCTTCCACGCCGTAAGCGCCGGCGCCGAAATAGACGCGGTTGAGATAAAGCTCGAGGATCTGGTCCTTCGTGAACTTCAACTCGAGCCATACCGCAAGCACGAGTTCCTGCAGTTTGCGCTCGAGCGTGCGCTCCTGCGTGAGAAAGAGGTTTTTCGCGAGCTGCTGCGTGAGCGTGGAACCGCCCTCGCGCAAGCGCCCGCGCATGATGTTGACGAAGATGGCGCGGGTAATGCCGATCGGATCGAGGCCGAAGTGATAATAGAAGCGGCGATCCTCGATCGCGACGAAAGCCTGCGGCAGATATTTCGGGAGCGCGGAGAGCGGAAGCTCCTTCCCCGCCATTTCGCCGCGCACCGCAATCACCTTGTTGTCGAGGCCGACGATGGTGATGGAAGGCGGGCGCTTCGGCACGACCAGCGTCTGGATCGGCGGCAGCTTGGTGAACTGCCAGGCGATCAGTCCCGAGAGCGCGAAGCCGCCCCACAGCGCCAGCACGAAAATCCAATAGACGAAGCGGCGGATCGGACCGCGACCGGAGCCGCCGCGCGCCGTGCGCTGTTTCTTTTTGGGTGCGCGATCCTCGCGGCTGTTGCGGCGGCCGGGATGCGGACCGCCCGCGCGGTCGCTTGCGCTCAATCGCAGATCGAGCCGCCCGCCGTTCCGGTCTTTCATCTTTGGTTCGCGGCGCTTCGAACGCCCGCCGAGCCAGCCCATATATAAAGAGCCTCGCTGCCGCGCGGAACTTCGGGTGAAGCGCGCGTTAAGGAGTCTTAAAGAGCCGTCTTTAAGGCGAAGTTAAGCCGCCTAGCGCGCCGGAACGGCGGCCTTGCGCGGCTTTTCTTCCAGCGCCTCGCGCTCGAAAACCGCAAGTAACGCGCGTTTGATCGAGGCTTGCCGCTGGGGCGAGGAAATTTTCGCGCCCATCAGGTCGGTCACATAGAACACGTCGACCGCCCGTTCGCCGAAGGTCGCGACATGCGCGGAGCCGATGTTCAGGTTGAGCCGCGAGATCGTGGTGGTGAGATCGTGCAGGAGTCCCGGACGATCGAGCCCGGTGACCTCGATCACGGTGTGACGGTCCGACCAGGCGTTGTTGACGTTCACTTCCGGCTGCAGGCGGAACGGCTTGATGCGCGGCTTGGGCTGGCGCCTTGCCACGATCTCGGGGAGGCGCACTTCGCCGCGCAATGCCTGCTCGATTCCGGCGGCGATCCGCTGCGCGCGGCGAATTTCGTCCTCGTCGAAGTCGAACTCGCGCGAGATCGAAATGGTGTCGAGCGCAAAGCCGTCGGTCGTCGTGTTGATCTGCGCGTCAACGATATTGGCGCCGGCACTCGCGCAGGCGCCGGCAATGATCGACAGGAGCCGCGGATGATCCGGCGTGAACAGCGTCAGCTCGGTAATGCCGCGCGAGGCATCGGCATGCACCGAGGTCGCCACGATCTTGTTCGCGGCTTCCGCCTCGCGGATGAAGCGGGCGTGTTCGAGCTTATGCGCCAGATCAACCTTCAGCCAGTACGGCGGATAGTGGCGGAGGATATAGCGGTCGAGCTCCTGCTGGTTGCCGTTGCCCATCGCCGCGCGAAATTCGGCCTGCGCCATCTCGACCCGGCGCGAGCGGTTCACTTCCGAATAGCCGCCGGTCAGTACCGGCTCGGTCTCGTAGTAAAGCGTGCGCAGCAATTGCGACTTCCAGCCGTTCCAGACCCCCGGGCCGACCGCGCGGATATCGGCGGTGGTCAGGATCAGGAGCATCTTCAGCCGCTCCAGGTTCTGCACGACGGCGGCGAAATCCTCGATGGTTTTGCGATCGGAAAGATCGCGCGACTGCGCGATCGTCGACATGGTCAGATGCTGCTCGATCAGCCAGGCGACGGTGTCGGTATCGGCCTTGGAAAGACCGATCCGCGGGCAGAACTTGCGGGCGACCTTGGCGCCGGCGGTCGAATGATCCTCCGGCCGGCCCTTGGCGATGTCGTGCAGGAACAGCGCGATATAGAGCAGCTCGCGGTTCTTGATGGTCTTCATCAATTCGTTTGCAAGCCCGTATTCGGGATTGGTGCCGCGCTCGATCTCGGCAAGCACGCCGATGCAACGGATCAGATGCTCGTCCACCGTATAGTGGTGGTAGAGATTGAACTGCATCATCGCGACGACGTGGCCGAATTCCGGCACGAAGCGGCCGAGCACGCCGGCTTCGTTCATCTTGCGCAGCACGATCTCGGGTGCGTGCTTCGAGGAAACGATTTCGCGGAACAGCTTGTTTGCGTCCTCGTCGGCACGCAGCTCGGCATCGATCAGCTTCAGCGACGAACGCGCAAGCCGCAGGGCATCGGGATGAAACTCGAGGTCGAGCTGGTCGGCGACGTGGAAGAGCCGCAGGAGATTGATCGGCGCCTTCTGAAAGACTCTCTCGTTCGCGACATTGACGCGCTCGTTGTCGATCACGAAATCGGGGTAGTCCTTTACGGGCTTCTTCTTGCGCCGGGCAAAACGCGAGATCACGCGCGTCAGCGCGGGCGCGCTCTTGACGTGGATCTCCTCGAGTTCGGCGCAGACGATGCCGGTCAGATCGCCGACGTCCTTTGCGACTAGAAAATAGTGCTTCATGAAGCGCTCGACATCGCGCTGCCCGGGATGGTCGGTGTAACCGAGACGCCGGGCCATCTCCTCCTGCACTTCGAAGGAGAGACGCTCTTCCGCGCGGCCGGTGAGAAAGTGCAGGTGGCAGCGCACTGCCCAGAGAAAATCCGCGCAGCGGCGGAACAGCGCCCGCTCCGCCTTGGTGAAGAGGCCCTTGCCGACCAGTTCCTCCACGTCACGCACGCGATAGACGTATTTGCCGATCCAGTTCAGCGTATGCAGATCGCGCAACCCGCCTTTGCCGTCCTTCACGTTCGGCTCGACCAGATAGCGCGACTGGCCGACGCGCTTGTGGCGCTCGTCGCGTTCGGCAAGTTTCGCGGTAACGAATTCGGCCGCGGTGCCCTGCACCACTTCCTTGTCGAAACGGACCTGCAACTCCTCGAACAGATCGTCGTCGCCGACGATGCGCCGCGCCTCGAGGAGCGCGGTGCGGATCGTCATGTCGGCGCGCGCCTGGCGGATGCATTCATCGACCGAGCGGGTCGAGTGCCCGACCTTCAGGCCCATATCCCACAGCGCATAGAGGATCGCTTCCGCGACGCTCTCGCCCCAGGCGGTCTGCTTGTATGGCAGCAGAAACAGCAAATCGATGTCGGAGCCGGGCGCGAGCAGGCCGCGGCCATATCCGCCAACCGCGATCACGCTCATGCGCTCGGACGACGACGGATTGTCGGAGCGGTAGAGCTGTTCGGCCGCGACTTCGTAGGCAAGCGTGATGATGGAATCCATCAGGCGCGAAAGCGCCTCGGCGCAACCGCGGCCATGCAGACCGCCGAGCAGGCGCTGTTCGGCATGTTCGCGGCCTTCGGTCAAAGCCTGCTTCAGCCGCTGGGTGAGTGCGGCGCGAATTTCCGCGGTGCGGCCGTCATGTGCGGCCGAAAGCCCTGCCAGTTCCTCACGGAGTTTGGCGACATTAATGAGGTCCGCCTGCCCGGGCTTCGCCCGGCGGCGGTTCTTGGCGGCGCGTGACATGGGGATCGAATAACGGGACTTCTTCCGATTCCGAATAGCCGATTGGGCCGGTTTCGTCATTTGTTTCAGTCATAAATAGCACATTATTTTTGTATATATATTTTATTGACATCTTATTCCCGTATGAATGATTGTACTCCGCGAAATTCATGGAAATAGGGGTATTGCGATGAGCTTTCTGAAATTCACGCTTCGACTGGCGCTCGCGGCGACGGCGATCGGCTTCACCAGCGCGCAGGCACAGGTGAAGGAAGTCCGCATCGACTGGGCGACCTACAACCCGGTTTCGATCATTCTGAAAAATCAGGGCCTGCTCGAAAAAGAACTCGAGAAGGACGGCATCAAGGTTCGCTGGGTGCAGTCGGCAGGCTCGAACAAGGCACTCGAATTCCTGAACGCGGGCTCGATCGATTTCGGCTCCACCGCGGGCTCCGCCGCACTGGTCGCAAAGATCAACGGCAATCCGATCAAGTCGATCTATGTCTACTCGCGCCCCGAATGGACGGCGCTCGTTACCGGGGCAAAGTCCGACATCAAGACGGTCGCGGACCTGAAGGGAAAATCGGTCGCGGTCACGCGTGGCACCGACCCACACATTTTCCTCGTGCGCGCACTTGCCGACGCGGGGCTGACCGACAAGGACGTACGCTTCGTGCTGTTGCAGCACGCCGACGGCCGGCTCGCGCTTTCGCGCGGCGACGTGCAGGCCTGGGCCGGACTGGACCCGATGATGGCTTCGGCCGAACTCGAGGAAGGTGCGAAGCTGTTTTACCGCAAGGCTGAGGCGAACACCTGGGGCATCCTGAACGTGCGCGAGGAATTCGCGAACAAGCATCCCGAACTCGTGCAGCGCGTGCTGAAAGTCTACGAGCAGGGCCGCCGCTGGGCGCTCGCCAATCCCGACGAGGTGACGAAGGCGCTCGCCGCCGCGGCGAAGATTCCGCAGAACGTCGCCGAGAAGCAGCTCAAGGAGCGCACCGAGCTTACGCATAGCGCGATCGGGAAACCGCAACGCGACTCGATCCTCGCCGCCGGCCTTGCGCTGCAGAAAGCGGGCGTGATCGACGCAAAGGTCAAGGTCGAGCAGGTGCTGAACGAGCTCATCGACGAGCGCTTCAACGCCACGCTCTCGAACTAGGCCCGGCCTCACCAATGAGCGTCGCCGAGACGATTGCGCAACGAGACGCCGCCGGCGAGGCGGCGTCTCCCGTTCCTGCCGCGACCGTGCGGAAATCACGCTTCGGCACAAGGTTCGCGCTCGGGCTCCTGCTTCCGCTCGCGCTTGCACTCGGCTGGGAGATCGCCGTGGCAAGCGGGTTCGCGCAAGGACGGCTGATGCCGCCGCCGAGCCGGCTCTTCCAAACACTTTACGATCTTGCGATCACCGGCGAACTCTGGCGGCATATTCTGGCGACGCTCGCGCGCGTGCTCGCCGGCTTCGCGCTTGGGACGATCGTCGGCACGCTGGTCGGCGCCATCGCCGGCGCGTCGCGGCTCGCAAAAGACATTGTCGACCCGACGCTGCAGGGCCTGCGCTCGGTGCCCTCGATCGCCTGGGTGCCGCTCTTCATTCTCTGGCTCGGCATCTTCGAGGAATCAAAGATCGCGCTGATCGCAGTCGGCTGCTTCTTCCCGGTTTATCTCGGCGTGTTCGGCGCGATTGCTTCGGTCGATCGCAAGACCGTCGAGGTCGGCCGCATGTTCCGTCTTTCGCAGTTTCAACTCGTGCGGCGGATTCTGTTGCCCGCGATCCTGCCCGCCTATGTGCTGGCGCTGCGCCAGGGGCTGGGGCTCGGCTGGATGTTCGTGGTTGCCGCCGAGTTCATGGGCGCTTCGGAAGGGCTCGGGTATCTGCTGGTCGACGGCCAGCAGCTTGGCAAACCCGACCAGATTCTCGCGGCGATCCTGACCTTCGCCATCGTCGGCAAAATCACCGACGGAATTCTTGCCGCCGCCTCCGCCCCGCTCCTGTCCTGGCAGGATGCCTTCGCGCCGAAAGCCTAACCATGCTCAAGATCCAGTCGGTCGACAAAGTCTATCCCAACGGCACGCGTGCGCTCGATCGCGTCAGTCTCGAGGTGCGGCAGGGCGAGATCGTCGCGGTGGTCGGCGGATCGGGCTGCGGCAAGAGCACGTTGTTGCGTCTAATCGCGGGCCTCGATCCGGCGACCCGCGGCCGCGTCGAACTCGACGGCGAGCAGATAAGCGCGCCGCATGTTTGCGTCGGCATGATCTTTCAGGAGCCTCGCCTGCTGCCCTGGCTCACGGTCGCCGGCAATGTCGCGTTCGGGATCGCACACCTTCCGAAAGCGAAGCGCGAGAAAATCGTCGGTGACGTGCTGCTTCGCGTCGGCCTGCGGGACTATGCCGATCGCTGGCCGCGGGAACTGTCCGGCGGACAGGCGCAGCGCGTCGCGATTGCGCGCGCACTCGCGCCGAAACCCAAAGTGCTGTTGCTCGACGAGCCGTTTTCGGCGCTCGATGCCTTCACCCGCGCAAGCCTGCACGAGCATCTGCTGGAACTCTGGCAATCGTTGAAGCCGACGCTCGTGCTTGTCACGCACGATGTCGAGGAAGCGGCCTATCTCGCGGACCGCGTGATTGTCATGCGTCCACAACCGGGACGCATTGCTTCGGCGTTCGAACTCGGCATGAAGCGTCCGCGCGATCGCTACGGCCCGGAACTGGAAGCCGCAAAGCGGCGGATTCTGAACGCACTCGATCAATCATTGCGCAGCCGCAGCGCCGGCGACGAACTGGTGCCGGCTGCCGCGATCTGACATAACCTCGCGAAAGCAGCAGGGAGATAGCCCGATGGACGCCGCCGAACTCCGCGCATTGCAGGCGCCGATCAAGGACAAGTACAAGACCGATCCGGATGCGGCCGTCATCACGCTCAAGGCTGCCGGAGCGCTCGACGACGGCATTGCGTGCAAGGTCGAAACCGGCCGCGCGATCCAGCTCGCGGGCCTGCATCCGGCGACCGGCGGTTCCGGCCGCGAGCTTTGCTCCGGCGACATGCTGC
>JAEZFA010000276.1 GCA_023417665.1 Pseudomonadota bacterium
CCTCGGCTTCCTGCGCGGCGTCGATTTCTTCTGGACCACGACGCACCTGCTGCCGGAAACCGCGTTCTGCGCGGCGGCCCTGCTCCTGGGATTCTTCGTGCTCGACACCATCATCTACCGGCGCGAGGGGCATCTGAAGAAGGACCCGACGCCGGACAAGCCGATCCGGGTCCGCGGCGGCATCAACTTCATTTTGATTTTCGTCATCATCGGCGCGATCCTGCTCAGCGCACGGCTGAAGCTCGGCACCGTTACAATTCTCGGCACCGAGGTCGCAATCGCGAACATGCTGCGTGACGTGACGATGATCATCGTTACGCTCCTTTCATTGTGGCTGACGCCAAAAGCAAACCATGAAGCGAACGGCTTCAACTGGGGTCCCATTCAGGAAGTCGCAAAGCTCTTTGCCGGAATCTTCATCACCATCATTCCGGTGCTGGCGATGTTGCAGGCCGGCCGCAACGGCGCCTTTGCGCCGCTCGTGGCGCTGGTCACCAATCCCGACGGCAGCGCGAACAATGCCGCCTATTTCTGGATGACGGGTGTGCTCTCGTCGTTCCTCGACAATGCGCCGACCTATCTCGTGTTCTTCGAACTTGCCGGCGGCGATCCGCAGCAACTGATGACGACAGGCGCGCTGACCCTGACCGCGATCTCGGCGGGTGCGGTGTTCATGGGCGCAAATACCTATATCGGCAACGCCCCGAATTTCATGGTCTATGCGATTGCGCGCAACGGCGGCGTGAAGATGCCGAGCTTCTTCGGCTACATGCTGTGGTCGGGAGCGATCCTCGTGCCGCTTTTCATCGTCGCGACGTTCCTGTTCTTCCGCTGATCAGGGCCGCATGGGAGCCGCGCGATAACCGGGCTTTCTGAGCTTTGCCGAGAGATTTGCGAACTCGCAAAGCAGCGGCCTGGTATCGCGCGGGTCGATGATTTCCTCGGCCATGAAGGTTTCGGCCGTGCGGAAGGGTGAACGATAGCGGTTGAGCCGCTCCTCGATTTCCGAAAGCAGCGCCTTGGGATCGGACGAGGCTTCAAGCTCGGCGCGATAGGCGGCCTCGATGCCGCCCTCGATCGGCAGCGAACCCCAGTCGCCCGAGGGCCAGGCATAGCGATAATGCAGCCGCGTATGGTTCATGTGCGCGGCACCGGCGACGCCGAAGCTCTTTCTCACCATGATCGAGCATTGCGGGACTTCGCTCTGATAGATCGCGGCAAGCGCCTTCGCGCCATGGCGAATGGTTCCGGCTTTTTCGGCCTCGGGACCGATGATGAAACCGGGAATATCGACGAAGTTCACGATCGGCAGATGGAAGGTGTTTGCAAGATCGATGAAGCGCTCCGCCTTGCGTGCGGCATCCGCGGTCCAGGCGCCGCCATAGAGAAACGGATCGCTGGCAAGCACTGCGACCGGCCAGCCGTCCAGCCGCGCAAGCGCGGTGATGAGCGGTCCGCCGAACTTGCGCGACATCTCGAAGATGGAATCCTTGTCCATCACCGCATTCAGGACCTTGCGCATGTCATAGACCTTGCGCCGTTCACGCGGCACCGCGGAGAGCAACGACTCTTCACGACGCCCGGGATCGTCCGTGGGCGGCGCGCGCTCTGGCAGTTCCTCGACCGAAGACGGCAGATACGACAAAAACCTGCGGGCCCGCGCGAAGGCTTCTTCCTCGCTTGCGGCAATATCGTCGATCGCGCCCGCCTTGGCGTGAATGTCGGCGCCGCCGAGTTCTTCCTTGGTGATCGTGATACCGGTCCGCGCAACAACCGGCGGTCCGGCGATGAACATCTGCGAAATGCCGCGCACCATGACCGAGTAATGGCTGGTCACGAGCCGCGCCGCGCCGAGCCCCGCGACCGAACCGAGACCGAGTGCGACCACCGGCACCGTGCTTAAATTCTTCACGACGAAATCCCAGCCGGGATTATGTGCAAGATAAGTGTAGCCCAGCACTTCGATGGTCTTCACCGAGCCCCCGCCGCCGGTGCCGTCGACCAGGCGGACGATCGGCAGGCGAAGCTCGTTCGCCATCTGCTCGGCATAAACCTGCTTCTGCATGATCGCGGCGTCACCCGCGCCGCCGCGCACCGTGAAGTCGTCACCGCCGACCACGACCGGCCGCGCGTCGATCTTTCCGCGCCCGAGCACGAAGTTGGCCGGCTGAAAGCCGATGAGTTCGCCGCTGTCGTCGTACTGGCCCTTGCCGGCAATCGCGCCGACCTCGTGAAAGCTGTCCTTGTCCAGAAGCTTTTCGATGCGCTCGCGCACGGTGAGCTTGCCGGCGTCGCGGTGGCGCTTGATCTTCTCCTCGCCGCCCATTTTGCGCGCGAGCGCTTCGCGATGGCGAAGTTCGTCGAGTTCTTTTTCCCAGCTCATGCCGCTTCCCTGCCCGATGCGATCTTACACGTCGCATGGAGAAAAGCTTAGGCAACCCGTTGCGGGAAGGCAAAAGGCGATCGTGTCATTCTTCTTGTGCCTGTCTGCTAGCCCGCCGCACGTCGCGGCGCGACTTGCCGTTCGGCTTCCGCTTTGGAAATTCCCGAAATCGCGTCGGCCTCAAAATCATCGACTTCGATGACCTTGGCCACCGCTTCCTGTGCCGCGGCGAGGCACTGTGCTTCCTCGTCGCTGATGATCGCGGTTTCGCGTGCGGTCTTCAGGTCGAGATCCTGCTCTTTCATGCGCCGCAGGATGCTTTCGGCGGCGATCACTTTTCTGAACGCATCTTCGAGCAACCAGACGCCATCGCCGGCACTGCCGGGGTAAAGCCCGGCAGTGAGCCGGTCGCGGGCGGCCGACGGCTTCATGATGAGTTCGGCGCAGGCCTGCGTGACGTCGTCGGGCGGCTCGCCGCGGCTGCCGAGCGGCAGCAGAAGCCGCAGGAGTGCTGCGGTGAAGCGGCTGGGCAAGTTGGCGAACACGCCGTCAAAGGCGCGATTGATCCGCGCGGTACCGTCGGCCATGCACCACGCCACCAGCGGAAGATCGGCGTGCTGTCTGCCTTCTTCCTCCCAGCGCTTGAGCACTGCGGAGAGCAGATAAAGCTCCGAAAGCACGTCGCCGAGACGCGCGGAGATGTTCTCCTTGCGCTTCAGCGCACCGCCGAGCGTGAGCAGCGCCATGTCGGACGTCAGCGCGAAAGCCGCGGCATAGCGCGAAAGCTGGCGATAGTGGTTCGTCACCGCACCGGCGTCGGGCGCCGGCGCGATGATGCCGCCGGTCCAGCTTCGCCATTGCGCGCGGAACAGCGTGCGGAACGTATGACCAACGTGCTTCCAGAATGCCTTGTCGAAGGCGTCGAGCGAAGTCGCGTCGTCTTCGATCTGCAAGGCCTCCATCTCAGAAAGCAGATGCGGATGGCAGCGGATCGAGCCCTGCCCGAATATAATGAGATTGCGCGTGAGCGCATTCGCGCCTTCCACCGTGATGCCGATCGGCGCCGCGCGATAGGCGTTGCCGAGATAGTTCAGCGGCCCGTCCATGATCGCCTTGCCACCGTGCACGTCCATGGCGTCGATGATCGCCGTCCGCATCCGGTCGGTCGCGTGATATTTCAGGATCGCGGAACTGACCGCGAGCTTGTGACCGCGATCGAGTGCTGCACAGGTGAACCGCCGTGCGGCATCGAGCAGATAGGCGCTCGCGGCGATCCGTCCGAGCATTTGCTGCACGCCCTCGAACTTTCCGACCGGCAGGCCAAACTGCTCGCGCACGCGCGCATAGGCGCCGGTGGTGCGCGCGGCCATCGCCGTGCCCGCCGCCGAAAGCGACGGCAGCGAAATGCCGCGGCCGGCCGCAAGGGCTGCCATCAACATGCGCCAGCCGTGCCCGGCCTGCGCCTTGCCGCCGATGATGAAGTCCAGCGGTATGAAGACGTCCTTGCCTTGCGTGGGACCGTTCTGGAAAAACTGGAAAGCCGGAAGATGACGCCGGCCGGTCGTGACGCCGGGCAAATCCGTCGGGATCAGCGCGAGCGTGATGCCGATTTCCCTGTTCTCGCCGAGCAGCCCATCCGGGTCCTGCAGCTTGAAGGCAAGGCCAAGCACGGTCGCGACCGGACAAAGCGTGATGTAGCGCTTGCGCCAGTTGAGACGAATGCCGAGCACTTCCTTGCCCTTGAAGTTTCCGCGGCAAACCACGCCGGTATCCCTCATGGCGGCGGCGTCGGAGCCGGCCTGCGCGCTGGTCAGGCCGAAGCAGGGAATCTCGTCGCCGCGTGCAAGCCGTGGCAGCCAGTATTGTCGCTGCTCGTCGGTGCCGAACTGCATCAGCAATTCGCCGGGCCCCAGCGAATTCGGGACCATCACCGTCACCGCCCCCGTATTGGAGCGCGAGGAAAGCGTGCGGATCACTTCCGAATGCGCGGTCGCCGAGAAGCCGAGGCCGCCAAATTCCTTCGGGATGATCATGCCGAAGAACTTCTGCTCGCTCATGTAGCGCCAGGCCTCTTGCGGCAGGTCGCCAAGTTCCCAGGCGATCTGCCATTCATCGAGCATCGCGCAGAGCTCCTGCACGGGCCCGTCCAGGAACGCCTGCTCTTCGGCGCTTAACGTCGCGGGCGGTGTCGCGAGAAGCGTCTCCCAATCCGGGTTGCCGGAGAAAAGCGCCGCATCCCACCAGACATCGCCGGCCTCGATCGCGGCGCGCTCCGTCTCCGACATTTTCGGCAGCGCGCGTTTGGCCCAGCGATGGATGGGCTTCGTGAGAAAGTCGCGGCGAAAGGTTCGTAATGGCATGGCGCAGTCCTCTACCCGACCTGACAACCGCCAGACGGGTTCGGAAGTTCCATTTCGCGCAAGCGGCGCGCGGATTTAATGCGCGATGCCGAGATAAGCCTGCCGCACGCCGTCGTCGTGCAGGAGTTTTTCGCCGCTGCCGGAAAGCACGATGCGGCCGTTCTCGATCACATAGCCACGGTCCGCGAGTTTCAGCGACATCGCGACGTTCTGTTCGACCAGGAGCACCGTAAGGCCGCCTTCGCGCAGCGTGCGAATGGTCTGGAAAAGCTCCTGCACCAGTGCCGGCGCAAGACCGAGCGACGGCTCGTCGAACATGATGAGTTCGGGCTGGCCCATGAGGCAGCGTCCGATCGCGAGCATCTGCTGCTCGCCGCCCGACATGGTGCCGGCGAGTTGCTCCTTGCGTTCGGCAAGGCGCGGAAACAGCGAATAGACGCGATCGATCTCCGCATTCATCTTCGCGCGGGCACGCTGCAGGAGTGCGCCCATTTCGAGATTTTCCTGCACCGTAAGCGACGGAAAAATCTGCCGGCCTTCCGCAACCTGACCGATGCCAAGGTTGCAGACGAAATAGCTCGGGCGCCCGGTGATGTCCTCGCCCTTGAAATGAATCGAGCCGCCGCGCGGACGCTCGATGCCCGCGATGGTGCGGATCAGGCTCGACTTGCCCGCGCCGTTCGCGCCGACGATGGCAACGAGTTCACCTTTGCCGACTTCGAGCGAAACACGATCCAGCGCCTGTGCGTCGCCATAATAAAGGTCGAGGTCCTTGATCTCGAGGATCACAGCGCTTCCTCCCCGAGATAACACTCAAGCACCTTCGGATCTTTTGCGATCTCGTTCGGCGTGCCGCGCGAAATCAGCTCGCCGTGATGAAGCACGATGACATTGTTCGAGAGCGCCATCACCGCGCGCATGACGTGCTCGATCAGCAGGATCGTCAATCCGCGCTGGTTCAGGTCGAGCAGCACGCGCACGATCTGGTCGACTTCGGTCGGCCGCAGGCCGGCCATCACCTCGTCGAGCAGCAACAATTTCGGCCGGGTCGCGAGCGCTCGGGCGACTTCGAGCCGCTTGCGGTCCGGCAGCGTGAGCGTTGATGCCGCCTGCAGCCGCTTCGGCGCAAGGCCCAGAATTTCGAGTACTTCGTCGGCTTTCTGCCGCGCCTCCGAAACCGAGGAGGCTGCGTTCAGCGCGCCGACGACGACGTTGTCCAGCACGCTCAGGCCGGCGAACGGCTTCACGATCTGGAAGGTGCGGCCGATGCCGGCGCGGCAGACTTCGTCGGGACGTTTGCCGTCGATCCGCGCGCCGTTCATCGTCACGCTGCCGGTATCGGGCTTGTAGACGCCGGCGATCAGGTTGAAGCAGGTGGTCTTGCCGGCGCCATTCGGGCCGATCAGCGCGACGATCTTGCCGTCCGGCACCTCGAAGGAAACATTCTGTACGGCTTTCAGGCCGCTGAAACTCTTCGAGATACCGTTCACTTCGAGGAGCGCCATGCGTCAGCCCTCCTTGTCGGCATCGCGGTCGAGACCGAGCTTCTTCTTCAGCGGCGGCCACACGCCCTCGGGCAGGAACATGATCACGACGAGCAGGCAAATGCCGTAGAAGACCTGCTTCACGCCCGGCAGATCGACGCCAAGCCGCAGCATGATTTCGCGCAGCGACTCGGCAAGGCCGGTCAGCAGGAAGGCGCCGACGATCGGACCAAACAAAGTGCCGATGCCGCCGATGATCGGGCCGAGAATGATCTCGATCGAGCGCGAGATATGGAAAACCTGTTCCGGGAACAGGTTGTTATAGAAGAACGCGAAGAACACGCCGCCCAGCGAGGTCAGCGCCGCGGAGAGCACCACCGCATACATCTTGTAGCGGAAGATGTTGATGCCGAGCGCTTCGGCCGCTTCGGGACTTTCGCGGATCGCAAGCCAGTAATAGCCCGCCCGCGAGCGCAACAGCAGATGGCAGAGCACGAAGGCGAGCACCGTCATCGCGAGCAGGATATAATAGAACATGCGCTGGCTGCCGCGCAGATTGAAAAAGTCGTTCTGGGTGTAGTTCGCGACCGGCAGGAAGAAGCCGCCGGAGCCGCCGACCCAGCCGAAGTGATCGAAGCCGATGCGCGCGAATTCGGCAAAAGCGATCGTGAGGATCGCGAAATAGACGCCGGACACCCCGAAGCGGAACGCGAGAAAGCCGATCACCGCGCCGACCGCGCCCGCAATCGCGAGCGCCGGGAACAATCCGATCCAGGGGCTGATGCCGAACTTCACATAAAGCGCGGCCGTTACATAAGCGCCGAGGCCGATATAGAGCGCGTGGCCGAGCGAAAGCTGGCCCGCAAAGCCCATCATGATGTTCCAGCACTGACCGGCATAGGCGAAGTAGAGAATCGTGATCAGCACCACCAGCACATAGTCGTTCACGATCATCGGCGCGAAAAAGAGCGACGCGAAAAAGAGCGCAAGCAGCACGAGCGCGTAGCGTGAAACGCCTTCCAGGAGATTGCTCATGCCGTTTTCCGCCCCATGATGCCCTGCGGGCGGAACAGGAGAACGAGCACGAGGATCCCGAACGAGAACATGGTCTTGGCGGAAGGCGTGAAGAAGAAGCCGCCCAGCGCTTCGGTGAGCCCGATCAGCACGCCGCCGACGATCGCGCCCGGCATCGAGCCGAGGCCGCCGGTAATGACGATCACGAAAGCAAGCAGCGTGTAAGCCGGACCGATAGCCGGCGTCACGTCGGTCACGATCATCAGCATGGTGCCGGCAGCCCCCACGCATGCTGCGCCGATGCCGAAGGTGAGCGCATAGAGCTGCTTCACATTGAGGCCGACGACCAGCGCGCCGTTGTAGTTATCCGCGCATGCGCGGATCGCCTTGCCGGTCAGCGTCAGGCGGAAGAAGGCAAACAGCGCGACGGCGACCACGAGAGCCGCGATCGCCGCATAAACCTTGCCGGCGTCGATGATGATGCCGCCGACGTCGAAACTGTCGAACGAATAAGATGTCGTGATGCCCTGCGAATCCGGGCCGAAGATCAAAAGCAGCGCATTGACCATGATCAGCGCGACGGCGACGAGCAGCATGAACTGGCTGTGCTCGGGCCGGTTGATGAAAGGATTGATGATCGCGCGCTGCATCAGATAGCCGAGCGCGAACAGCACCGCGGAGATCGGCACCAGCATGATCAGGGGATCGAGTCCGAGCGCGGAGAAGAACACGATCACGAGATACATCGCGATCGTCATCATCTCGCCATGGGCGAAATTGACGACGCGCACGACGCCGAAGATCACCGAAAGCCCGAGCGCCATCAGGCCATACACAAGGCCCGTAAGCACACCGCTGATCGCGATTTTAAGAATGACTTCGGCCGACACGAGCTAATCCCTGCAGCGAAGCTCGGGCCGCTTGCGGGGCCGGAGCCTGTTTCGTTGCGTTCCGCGTTAGCGCTTGTTGTAAGGCTTCATCGGATGTTCGGGCTTGGCGTTCGACGCCTCCTTCGGCGCGATCGTGACGAGCTTGCCGCCGCGATTCTGGATCGCCGAGTTCTTGAGCGCCGAGTTCTGGCCCTTCGCGTCGAACTTGATGCCGGGTCCGGGCGAGACGTTGTCGGTGATGTTCGTCGCGCGGATCGCATCGGCCAGCGCCTTCGGATCGGCGGAGCCGGCGCGCTTGTAGGCGTCGGCCGCAACGAGCAGCGCCTCGAAGGTATAAACATGGTTCGTGTTCATGTTGATACCCGGATGGGCCTTGCCCAGTGCTGCTTCCAGCGCCTTGGAAAGCTTCTTGTTCGGATCGTACCAGGGCACGAAGCTCATCGGGCCGTCGCCGAGTTTGCCGAGGGTCTTCAGATACTGGTCTTCGTACCAGCCCGGGCCCATCGACAGGATCGCCTTGGGCGACCAGCGCTGCTTCACGAGTTCGCGGGTGATCAGGATCGCGTCGTTGAGCCGGCTGACCATCACCAGCGCCTCGGCGCCGGTGGCCTTCGCCTTGGCGACTTCGACCGAAAGATCGCGGGCGGTGCCGTCATAGGCGATGGTTTCGACGACCTTGTACGGCGTGTCGGGATATTTGCCCATGACGCCGGTGAAGCCCTTCTGCATCGCGCTGCCGAAGGTGTCGTTCACATGCATGAACACGGCGGTCTTCGGCGCATCGCCGGTCGCCTTGAAGATTTCGATCTGGTTCTCGAAAGCGTCAGCCAGAATGCGGCCCGCGACCGGGAAGTTGCGGAACACGAACTTGTAGCCCTGTTCGGTGATCGGCGGCGCGGCGGCAATGTTGATGACGTAGGGAATGCCCTTCTGCTCGGCGACCTGCGCGATCGCGGTCGACTGACCGGAATCGAAGGCGCCGACCAGAAGCTGCGCACCTTCGTTGATCAAACGCTCGGCGCGGGCGCGAGCCACTTCGACGTTGGTTTCGGTGTCGGCATTCATGATCTGCAGCGACGGCAGCTTCAGATCCTTGAGGATGCCGGCGGTGATGTCGACGCCGCGCTGGCAATCCTGGCCGATGCCGGCCTGGGCGCCGGAACGCGGCAGCAATACGCCGACCTTCAGCGGCGCGCCCTGTGCCGAGATGATGTTGAACGGCGCGGTGCCGGCGACGATGCCCGCGGCACCGAGGCCAGCGGTAAACGTGCGGCGCGAAATACGCGTCTTCGAAGCCATTTTGAATTTCCTCCCCGTACTTTGTTGTTTCTTGTCGTGCAGTTTGCCCCGTTCGCGAGGCAATTGTCGATCATTATAGCATATTACAATTGCGCGTCGCGGCTCGCGTCGCGCTATGTAGTTATGAATTATAATACATTGAGGTCTTGCGACTGCAATCTTGCACCGCACACAGCAGAGCAGGCAGCAGACCCTGCACTTCGCGTCGCGGTCTTTTTTCGAACCGCTCCAGAAACATGCTTGCCGCCAAAGTCATGCGCCTCCATACTCGCGCGGAGCTGGGATCGAAGAAACGAGAACGTCGCCGCGCGGGCCGGAAGGGACGCCACGACGCCTAACTCGCAGCGATTGCCAGACAGGGAGGATATACATGCACAATAAGTCACGAATTACGCGCCGCCGCGTCTTGCAGATGGCTGGCGTCGGTGCCGCTGCAGCGGCGTTCCCGTTTGCCCGGCCGGCAATCTCGCAGGGCGCACCGCTACGCGTCGGTCTGCTGCTGCCCTATAGCGGCACGTTCGCCGCGCTCGGCACCGCGATCACCAATGCGATGGACCTTTATGTGAAGCAGCAGGGCGGCAAGCTCGCCGGCCGCACCATCGAGTGGGTCAAGGTCGACGACGAATCCGCACCGCCGAAAGCGACCGAACTGACCTCGAAGCTCGTCCAGGGCGAAAAGGTCGATGTCCTGATCGGCACCGTGCACTCCGGCGTCGCC
>JAEZFA010000277.1 GCA_023417665.1 Pseudomonadota bacterium
AGTTCGACGAGCCGCGGCTGGGGCTTGTCCTCATGTATTGCAACCCTGGCACGGAAATCGTCGCGGCCGGCCGCGTCGCCTGCCTGCTCGACCGCCTTTCGCTGGCAAGCGCCGGGCGCGACGAGAAGCTGATCGACTTCTTCGCCAAAGCCGAACGTAATCGCAGCTTCTGCGATGCCCGCAGTACACTTTATGGCAGCGCGCCGCGCACGCCGGACTGGATCAACACCGACGCCGGTCCGGTCCTGCGCGGGAAATATTCGGCGCGTTGAAGCGCTACTGGTTCAGGAACGGATTCTGGAAGCCGCGCGGCGAGGTCCGCACCGGAAACGCTGCGCTCAGGTAATCCACGATGACCTTCCGGTCCTTGGGTTCGAGCTTCGCCATGCCGTGCGTGTTGATCATCAGATCGATGGTTTCTTCCCACCGCTCCCGGCTGAAGCCCTGTCGCGCCACCAGCTTGAAAGCGTGACAGGCACCGCAGGTATAGAACGCGTCGTCGCGACCTTCGCCTTCGGGGAAGTTTGCCGGGTCTTCCACCTCCGGCGTGAACTGCTCCTGCTGCGTCTGCGCGAGCGCAGAACCGGCGCCGGGCGCGAATGCCGCCAGCAAGACTGCGAGGAAGAAGGGGCGGACGGCATCAGCCGCCCGCCGGATCATTTCATGTTGCATTGCCTCAACCAATGAGCACCGCGATGCGGTGGAACGGGTTTGAGCCATAACCACTCGGATTCCAGTTCGGCGCAATATGCGGCTGCATCTTGCCGTTGGAATCCGTGGCGCGGCTCCACACTTCGTAATAGCCGTCGCTCGGCACCTTCACGCTCGCCGTCCAGCGCTGCCAGTCGTAGCGGTTCTTGGGCTTCGAGAGATTGGTGCGGATCCAGGTCTGACCGAAATCGACCGAGACATCGACCTGCTTGACCGAAAGATCGCCGGCCCAGGAAGCACCGCGCAGTTTCAGTTCGCGCGTTCCCGCGGCAAGCTTGGTGCCGTTCGCAGGCGAAGTGATGATCGAGCGCACCGGCATCGATTCCAGAATCCGCATGTTCTTCGGGTCGGACTTCGTACCCGGGATCATCGGATTGATGGTCACGCGATAGCTGTTGCCCGTCATGCCCGGGCCGTCATGCTCCTTGTCACGGATCGTAATCTTGGTGAGCCACTTGTGCGACGCCGAGCCTGCCCATCCGGGGATGAACAGACGCAGCGGACCGCCATGCGTATTCTCGAGCGGCTTGCCGTTCATGCCCCAGACCAGCATGGATTGCGGGTCCATGGCTTTCGCAATCCGCACGCCGCGCGAGAGCGTCAGCCGCTTCGGATCGCCCGACAGATGCGTATCGGCGCCGTAATGCGCGGTATAGATGCCGGACGGCTTCACGCCCGCCATCTTCAACACGTTCGAGAGCGAGATGCCGGTCCATTCGGCGCAACCCGCGCCGCCATTGGTCCACTGGTTGCCGCTGGTCGGCGGCGAGAAGAACGAACGTCCGTTGCCGCCGCATTCCAGCACCATGCGGAAGGTCTGCGGCTTGAAATTCTTCTTCAGCTGACCGAGCGTGACTTCGACCGGCTTGTTCACCTCGCCATCGATCGTGAGCTTCCAGGAGTCCGGGTCGCTGGTCGGTTCCGGCGGATTGCCGTTCTGACGAATGAAGAATTTTGAGGTCGGGGTGGTGTCGTCGTCGAGCAGATGCTCCGGCGTCTCCGCAACCAGCGGGCGGTCGCCGATCACGACAAGGCCTTTGTCCTTGCCGGGAAAGTTAAGATAAGTCGGGCCCTTCTTTTCCGGCGCGGCCGGCGCGGTAGCCTGCGCCATGGCGGCGGGCACGAGGCCTGCCGGCATGTTCTGCGAAAACGGAATCGAACCGCCGACCATGGCTCCCATGGCGGCGACGCCGGCACCGCCCAGAAAGCCGCGGCGCGAGGTTCCGGTCTTGCGATTGTAGAGCAGCGCATCGGCGCGCTCGGGGTCGTCACGATACAGTTCTTCGAGCGATCGCTCGCGCTTTTTCATGGTCTCTCCTCCTTGCCTTCCGCTTACGGCGGGGCATTCGAGCGTTTTGCTTTTGGGGGAGCGCTTACGGCGTCTCCTTCCATGCAACAGCGTAATGCGTCGCAAGGACTACTCAACATGCGCCGCAGCAAATGAGATATGCGCTAACGAACCAGGACACGAATTTTGTGAACTGGATTTGCGCCGTACCCCTGTGGATTCCAATCTTGCGCTTCATTCGGCTGTGCTTTGCCGGTGTTGTCCGTCGCGCGTGACCACACTTCATGTTTGCCCGGCGATGAAAACAAAACTCTCTTCGTAAAACGGGTCCAGTCATAGGGATTCTGCGGCGGCGACAGTTCCGCCGTTTGCCATGTGACGCCTTTGTCGCATGATAGTTCTACGAGGGTAATGGTCTGATCGCCGGCCCAGGCCGCGCCGCGGACGACGACATTCTCCTTCGCACGCACCGTCGCATCGGCGGCGGGCGACGTGATGATCGAACGCACCGGCATGGATTCGAGATCGACGAAGGTCATCGGATCGAACTTGTCGCCGTACTGCGTGCGTCCCGTTGGAACGCGATAGTGCCAGGGGTCCATCAATGTCCCGTCGTGGCGATCCTTGCGAACGAGGATGCGCGAGAGCCATTTGTGCGAAACCGAGCCGACCCATCCCGGCACGATCAGCCGCAGCGGAAAGCCGTGAACGGGAAGCAGGTCCGCACCGTTCATCGCGAAAGCCAGAAGCGTATTCGCGTCCATGGCTTTGGCGATCGGAATCCCGCGTGAAATCGGCGGCGACGGATGCGTTGCATCAAGCGCCGGATCGGCGCCGAAATGTCCGGTGTAACGCGCGCCTTCCCTGAGCCCTGCGAAATTCAGAACATCGCGCAGCCGCACGCCGGTCCACTGCGCACAACCGACGCCACCGTGATGCCACTGCACGCCTTCCGTCGGCGGCGAAAAATGGGCGCGGCCGTTACCACCGCATTCGAGCACCATGCGCTGCGTTACATGCTCGAACTTCTCCTTGATCTCGCCGAGCGAAAGAGCAATCGCGCCATCCACTTCGCCATCGATGGACAAGATCCATCGCTCTGCGTTGCTGATGCGCGGGGTCTTGCCGTTGTTGCGGACGAAGAACTTCTCCGTCGGCGTGGTATCGTCGTCGAGCGCCTCGGGTCGCGCTTCGGCCACCAGCGGCGCGTCGCTGATCGGGAACACGGCCGCGTCCTTACCGGCAAGGGCAGGATCGTCATGACCCGCAAAGGCCGCAGATTTTGCCTTGCCTGCCGTCATCCTGGCCTTTCGCCGCCTGGGAACAGGACTGCAACCGCTCGATCGCCAGCCTAGAGGCGGCCGGAGCCGGGCTCAATCCGTGGATT
>JAEZFA010000289.1 GCA_023417665.1 Pseudomonadota bacterium
GAGCACGTCATTCGTAATGACGGGGTCACAGGTTCGAATCCTGTTTGCGGCACCACTCTTTCAACGCTCCCGCTCGCGCCGCCGCGCATAGGTTTCCCAGTCATACTCGAGGATCCGCAGCCGGCTCGTCACCGACAGCAGGAATGCGCTCGACCAGCCGATCAGGATCAGGCCGGTGACGCCTTCGACGGCGCTCAACATGCGCCAGTCCGGCCCCAGCACGACATCGCCGAAGCCCAGCGTGCTGAAGGATGATGCGGAAAAATACAGCGCCGTCCAAAGCTCGGTGAACGCCCCGACCGACATATACGCGATCGCGTAAAGCCAGATTTCCGCCGTGTGCAGCAGAAAGATGCCGAGCACCACCACCAGCATCATGGCGCCCTGCCGGAAAAGATGCCGCAGCCCGTTGTCGCCAAATGCGTGATGGGCGTTACGGCGAAGAAAATGCAACAGCGCCAGCAGTCCCGCCAGATGCACCGCGTTCACAAGGACGGTCATCAGGGCGGCGAGAGAAAGATTGGCAAGCATTGGATTGAATCCGGTCGCGCCATTATGGTGGCGGCAATTACGCTATTCCATTTGAGGCTTTTTCCAGATGCTGCAGTCGATCTCCGATTTCATCACCGCGATGACCCGCGGCGAGGAGACCAAGGCCTTCGACGAAAACGATTACCGGCTGTCGGCGGCGGCACTCCTCGTGCATGTCGCGGTTTCCGACGACAGCTTCGACGAGGCCGAACGCGGCGTGCTGTTCGATGCCCTGACCCAGCGTTTCGACGTCGCGCCGCAGGATGCGCAGGCGCTGATCGATGCCGCGATCGCGGCCGACCGCGAGGCCGTGGACCTCTATCAGTTCACCAGCATGATCAATCGCGCGCTCGACGACGAGGGCAAGAAGAAGCTGGTCGAGGTTCTGTTCCTGGTCGGCTACGCCGACGGCAAGCTTTCGGAGTTCGAGGACAACATCGTCTGGCGCGCCTCCGAGCTCCTTCATGTCGCTTCGCACGACCGCACGGAAATCCGCCGGCGGATTCGTGCCGCGCTCGGAGATCGCGGATGACGCCGGTCACGGTAATCACCGGCGCTTCCGGCGGTATCGGCGAGGAGCTTGCCTATTGCGCGGCGAAATCCGGCCGCAGGCTGGTGCTGGTCGCGCGTTCGGCGGAGAAGATGAAAGTCGTCGCGGACAAGATCGTGTCGCTCGGCGCGCCGGCCCCCGAGATCGTGGCGCTCGATCTTGCGGATCCGCAGTCCGGCGCCGCACTTAGCGCGGTGCTGCGCGAAAAAGACCTGCGCGTTTTCGAACTCGTCAACAACGCGGGCTACGGCCTTGCAGGTCCCGTCGACCAACTCGATGCCGCCGGCCAGATGGGCATGGTCGACCTGAACATGCGGGCGCTCACCGACCTGACGTTGCGCTTTCTTCCCGAGATCGTCGCGCAGAAAGGCGGCGTGATGAATGTCGCCTCGACCGCGGCATTCCAGTCGGGTCCGAACATGGCGATCTATTATGCGAGCAAGGCTTATGTGCTTTCGTTCACCGAGGCGCTGTGGTTCGAGTTGCGCGGCAAGGCGCGCGTAACCTGCCTCTGCCCGGGCCCGGTGCCGACCGGCTTCGCGGCGCGGGCCAGCAAAAGCGGAGATCTTCGCCTGATGAAGCTGTCTCACACCGCCGCCGATTTCGTGGCGGCGCGCGGCTGGGACCGGTTTCAGCGCGGCCAGCGCGTGGTGGTGCCGGGCGTGCTGAACGAAATTTCGGCGGCACTTGCGCCGCTGACGCCGAAGCCGCTCGTGCTCTGGCTTGCGTCCAAGCTTTCGCGCTGAGCCGGGCAGCCATACTTTCGCGCCAGTTGAATCCTTTGCCGTTCCATGCGACCGAAGGGATCGAACGGCGATGACGAAAAAAATTCTGACGATTCTGCATCAGGAACGCTCGACCCCGGGACGGGTAGGGCGGCTGCTCGTCGAACGCGGCTTCACGCTCGATATCCGCCGGCCCTGTCTTGGCGACGCCCTTCCGCAGACCATGGAAGATCACGTCGGCGCGCTGATCTTCGGCGGGCCGATGTCGGCCAACGACGACCACGACGGCATCAAGCGCGAGATCGAATGGTGCGAAGTGCCGCTGAAGGATGACAAGCCGTTTCTCGGCATTTGCCTTGGCGCGCAGATGCTGGCGAAGAAGCTCGGCGGAAAAGTCGACTTCCACGAAAAAGGCCTCACCGAGATCGGTTACTACCCGCTGCGCGCGACCGAGGAAGGCAAGGCCATGCTCGACTGGCCGGACCACATCTATCAGTGGCATCGCGAAGGCTTTTCTCTTCCGGCCGGCGCGGTGAAGCTTGCCGAAAGCGACACCTTCGAGAATCAGGCTTTCCGTTTCGGCCGCGCCGCCTTCGGCGTGCAGTTTCATCCCGAGGTGACGCATCAGATGATGTGCCGCTGGACCACGGTTGCTGCGCACCGGCTGGAACTGCCGGGCGCGAAAAGCCGCGCCGAACATTTCGACGGCCGCTACCAGCACGACCCGAAGGTCCGCGCCTGGCTCGATCGTTTTCTCGATCACTGGACCGGGCTGATGAATTTGCCGGAGGAAAATTCGCAGAATGCGAAAAGCCCCGCAAATTGCGAAAGCCGCCGCTGAACGCGGCATGCGTCTCATCGCAACGTATTGAATCCCGAGCCTGCGGCACGCTGCATCTTGTGTGCGCGCGGCATGAAATCGTGTGGCAAAGCCATTGCTCAGGGAATGCCAGCCGGCATCAGGTATTGCGTCGCCGGTTTCATCGTGTGCTTCGAGGGACGGCCGCTAAGACCCCAGCAGCCGTCCCTCTCGCATTTCGGGCTAGCGCTTCCGTACCTGTTGCAGCTGCGTCAGGATCGCAGCGGAGAGAATGGCCGCAGCACCCAGCGCACCGACAAAGCTTAAGCGTTCGTTAAAGACAAGCCACGCGCCGAACGCGGCGAACAGCGTTTCCATCATGACGATGATCGCCGCTTCCGAAGGCGAGGTCGCGCGTAAGGCGAAGGTAAGGATCGTGAAGCTCATCGCGGTCGAAAGCACGCCGACATAGAGAATTTCAGGCAAGGCTGCGTAGAGCCCCGCAAGCGTCACGGTTTCAAAGAGCAGCGCACCGAGCAGCGCGACCGTCGCGACGATCGAGAACTGCAGCACCGAGAACAGGACCGAACGGCCCATGGGTGCCGCAAGGCCGGCAATCACGATGTGAAGCGCCCAGAACGCGGCCGACAGCGCGACCAGCCCGTCGCCGGCGCCGAAGCTCGTCAGCGTGCCGCCGCCGAGCAGCCAGGTGCCGAGAAAGGATAGCGCGACCGCGAGCCAGATCAGCGGCGCGACCGGCGTTTTCGTCACGACAAAGCTGATGAACGGCGTAATGACAACGTAGAGCGCGGTGAGAAAAGCCGTGTTCGTCACCGATGCGGTGATCAGTCCGGCCTGTTGCAGCACCGCGCCGGTCACGAAGGCCATGCCCGCGAAAATTCCGGTGCGCAAAAACTTGCCGCCGATCGGAATTTCCGAACGTCGATGCTCGAGATAGGCAAGCGGTGCCAGCACCAGCGTTGCGAGGAGCGCGCGTGTCCCCACGAAGGTCATCGGGCCGATATGGCTCATCGCCGATTTTTGAAACAGGAATGCAAAGCCCCAGATCGCGGCGCAGGCAAGCAGGAGAAGGTCGGCGCGGATGCGGGTCATGGCAGGTGTTTCAAGGAAGAGCGCAAATCGCTGCGGAGCGCCCGGTTTGGCTGGTCATGCATTGTTGCTTTGGCAAAGGGTTCATCCTCTGGCGCGAAGCAAGTCTATATGCATAACTATGCGAAGTCGTCGGCCTTCCAGCGGGAGCGCTGCATGTCAGCCCCGTTCGAAAGCGACACTGACTGGTCGTTGCGACCGGAAGCAGTGACGGAAGATCAGCCTGGCCGGACGTCCTAGGAAAACACCATGAGAAAATATGCTTTCGTTGCTGCCGTCATCGCGATGTCGGTACCGTCATCTGCGGCGCTTGCCGGCCTCGATGGCGTGTGGCGCTGCAAGGCGTCCGGGAATATTCCGATCGCGCTCCTGACCATCAGCGGCAGCTCCTACAAGATGCAGGCGGTTTCGAACACGGTCTGGACGCCGAAGCCCAATGACCGCTCGAACGGCAGCGGGTCGTTGAACATTCGCGGAAATACGATCACCGCGTCGTCAGGCCCACTGGCTGACATCTATGGAATCTCGGGTACCTATTGCGACCCGGCTGCAGGCGGCAAGTGCACGCAGGAAGCACTGATGCTGAATTCGACGAAAGCGATCCCGCTCGGCTGCTGGCGCGGCGGCTGATCGTCAAAGGGAAGCGGGGGACTGGTGGAGCCGAGGGGAGTTGAACCCCTGACCTCTGCAGTGCGATTGCAGCGCTCTCCCAACTGAG
>JAEZFA010000312.1 GCA_023417665.1 Pseudomonadota bacterium
GTCTCGTGGGCTCGGAGATGTGTTTTAGAGACAGCCCCTTGACGGTGTCGTTCATGTGCCAGCGCCAGTCGTCCTCACCCATGTTGCCGAGAGCAGCCGAAATGCCGCCCTGCGCCGCGACCGTATGCGAGCGCGTCGGAAACACCTTCGACAGGCAGGCGGTTTTCAGCCCGGCCTCGGCGCACCCCACGACCGCGCGCAGGCCAGCGCCGCCGGCGCCGACGACGACGACGTCATAGAGATGTTCGGTGATCGGATAGGCGCGTCCGTTGATGGCGGTCATTTCGGCTAGTCCCACTTTCCGAAGTTCGTTTTCGTTTCAGCGCCCTCTTTCGCGAACTTCGGAAAGCAGAGGGCGCTCGCTGGCTAGGAACGCCGCTGGCTAGGGTCCGAAGGAAATCTTGAGCACGGCATAGATGCAGGAGAGCGCGACACCCCAGGCGAAGAAGGTGTTGAGCATCAGGAGCACGACTTTGCGCATTTCGGAGTGGACGTAGTCCTCGATGATGATCTGCATGCCGAGCCGCATATGGATCGCGATCGAAATGATCGCCGCGACGAACAGCACCGAAATCAGCGGCTTGGAGAGCGAGGCGATGACGGTGGCATGGCTGCGGCCGACCAGTGTCACGACGATGCCGATCAGCACGACGAGCAAGAGCACGTTGGCGGCAGCCGTCAGGCGCTGAAGCCAGAAGTGTTCGGTGCCGTGATGCGCGGCACCCAGGCCGCGGATGCGGGAAAGAGGCGTGCGCATGGACTAGCTCCGCAACACGAGGGCAAGCGCCCAGAGAAGAATAGTGATCGCGACCGAACCGATCAGGGTCATGCGCGCGAGCGTCTGGCGCTCCGGGCCGAAGCCGCGGCCGGTATCCCAGATGAAGTGGCGGATGCCGCCGAGCATGTGATGCACAAGCGCCCAAGTGTAGCCGAGCAGGATGAATTGCCCGATCCAGCTGCCGAAAAAGGCGTTCGCGGTATCGAAATATTTCGCGCCCGAGGCGGCGGCGACCAGCCACCAGGCCAGAAGCAGCGTGCCGAAATACAGCGCCGCTCCGGTGATGCGGTGGACGATCGACATCGCCATGGTCCAGGTCAGGCGATAGATCGTCAGGTGCGGCGAAATCGGACGCTGGCGCGCCGGAGTGTCTGTCATCGCTGGCTCTCTGCTCTTTAAAAACGCCGCAGAATTGGCCCCCGCCGGCGGCGCTGCAATCACAAGTCCAAGCAATCCACATAGTTTGGAATGGCTCTGACTTCGTGTTCCGCGAACCATATTCCGCGCGAACTTCCCTACAAGCCTTATTTGGCGTAGTTTTCCTTCGCGAAACACGAAGGATTGGTATACCAGCATCTCCCCATGCGATTTGATCTCTCCGATCTCAGCCTGTTTCGCCATGTCATCGACGCAGGCTCGATTACCCACGGCGCGGAACGGGCCAACCTTGCGCTGGCCGCAGCCTCGACCCGCATCCGGAACATGGAGCAGGCGCTCGGTGCGCCGCTCCTCACCCGGAGCCGGCAGGGCGTGGTGCCGACGCAGGCCGGCCGCATCCTGCTCCAGCATGCCCGCTCTATGCTGCAGCAAGCGGAAAAGCTGCGCGAGGAACTCGGGGTCTTCGCCGGCGGCCAGGCCGGCCAGATCAAGGTGCTTTCCAATACCAACGCGCTCACGGAATTTCTGCCCGAAGCGCTTGCCGCCTTCCTCGCAGCCAACCCGAACGTCAGCATCGATCTCGAGGAGCGGCTTTCCGACGAGATTGTGAGCCTGATTGCGGAAGGCGTCGCCGATCTCGGCATCGTGGCCGGCACGGTCGATTCCGGCTCGCTAGAAACCTATCCGTTCCGCCGCGACCGCTTCGTGCTTGTCGTGGCGCACGACCATCCGCTTGCGGTCCGCTCGGCGGTGTCGCTGGCGCAGGTGCTGGACCATGATTTTGTCGGGCTCGATCGCGCGTCCGCGCTCCAGCGCTTTCTGGCCGACAAGGCCGCGCGCATCGGCCGCCCGCTACGGCTACGGATTCAATTGCGCAGCTTCGATGCGGTCTGCCGCATGGTCGAGCGCAATGTCGGCATCGGCGTCGTCCCCGAAACCACCGCGCGCCGCGCCGCACTTTCCATGGCGATCACCTCGGTGACCCTGACCGACGGCTGGGCGGAGCGCGACCTCACGATTTGCGTGCGCAAGCTCGACGAGCTGCCGGCCTTCGCCCGCGAACTCGTCACGCACCTGAGAGAGCAGGAAGAATAATTCCGCGCGTCACCGCGGGATCAGCACCCAGTAATCAAGATCGAGAATGACGCCGCTCTCGTATTCGTCGCCGTTCTTGTACGGATAGTCCGTGCAGGGACGATCCTTGGTCGCGACCGTGCGAAGCCGGAGCGCGCCGGCGTCGCTGCGGCCCGGCAAGGCCTGCGCATCCAGCACTTCGGTCCACGCAAACACCGTGTCGCCGGCAAACAACGGCGCGACATGCCGTCCGCTATTGATCGCCGCGACGTGAAAGGCATTCGCAAGTCCGTTGAAGGAAAGCGCGCGCGCCAGCGAAATGACGTGACCACCATAGATCAGCCGCTTGCCGAAACGGTCCGACTTCTGCGCGAAATTGTTGAAGTGCACCTTGGCGGTGTTCTGGTAGAGCCGGGTTGCGATCTGCTGTTCGGCGTCTTCGACCGTCATGCCGTCGACATGGTCGATCTTTTCGCCCGGAACGTAATCCTCGAAGCGGTGCTCGCTCCCCGAAAGCCGGAAGTTGTATTCCCGGACCTGGATCGGCGGCAGGCCGGCGCCGAGCATTTCCGGTCCCATGACCGGCGGCAGCTTCGGCACCACCGGCTCGGGTGTCGTGCCGTGCTCGTCGCGCTTTCTGACCATGACCCAGCGCACATAATCGAGCACTTCGACGCCGTTCTGGTTGAAGCCGGTCGAGCGCACATAGACCACGCCGGACGTGCGGTTCGCGTTCTCCCGCAGGCCGATGACTTCGGAAACCGCCGTCAGCGTATCGCCGGGATAGACCGGGCTGAGGAAGCGGCAGGCGGCATAGCCGAGATTGGCGACCGCATTGAGCGAAATATCCGGCACGGTTTTCCCGAACACGACATGGAAAACCAGAAGATCATCGACCGGCGCCCGCGGGTACCCGATGGCCTGCGCGAAACTTTCGGCCGACTGCACGGCGAAGCGCGTGCCGTGAAGCGCGCTATAGAGCGCGACGTCCCCGTCGGTGATCGTGCGCGGCGTCGCATGATGGATCACCTGCCCGACCGAGAAATCCTCGAAGAAGTTTCCGGCCGAGGTTTTGGCCTTGGTCACGACCGGGTTCATTGCGCGGCCTCCCGTTCCCGGATCGCGTCGGCCACCGCAACGGTGCGCTTCGCGATCTCCGCATGCAGAATTTCGTACATCCGGCCGTCGATCTGCAACACGCCCTTGCCGGCGTTCTCCGGCGCCTCGAATGCCGCCACGACCTTTCGCGCATTTGCGACTTCCTCGTCGTCGGGAGAGAAAGCCTCGTTGCAGGGCGCGATATGCGTCGGATGGATGATGGTCTTGCCGTCGAAGCCGAGATCGCGCGCCTGCGCCGCCTCTTCCTTCAGCCCGTCGAGGTTGGAGATGTCGTTATAGACGCCGTCGATCACGTCGATGCCATGCGCACGCGCGGCGGCAACCGCGTTGGCGAGAAACGGCAGCAGTCCTGCGCGCCCGCGCGTGATCTTTGCCCGTGTTTCCTTCGCATAGTCATTGGTGCCGAGAATGAAGACCGAAAGCCGGGTCTTGTCGTCTCTGGCGGTTGCCGCGATCTGCTCGAGGCGAAAGGCAGAGAGTGCCGTCTCGATCATGACCCAGATGCGGGTTTGCGCGCCGACGTCCTGCGTCGCAAGCAGCCGCGCGATATCGTTCATCTCGTCGGCGGAGGAAACTTTCGGCACCAGAATAGCGTCGGGCCGGGCTTCGGCAGCGGCCTTGAAGTCGTCCGCGCCCCAGGGCGTCGACAGCGCGTTCACGCGGATCGCGATTTCGCGTTTGCCGTACCCGCCGGCCTTCACGGCGGCCGTCACCTGTTCGCGCGCCGTCTGTTTCGCGTCGGGCGCCACCGCGTCCTCGAGGTCCAGAATAAGGGCATCGGCGGCAAGCGTGCGCGCCTTTTCCAGCGCGCGGGCATTCGAGCCCGGCATGTAAAGCACGCTCCGGCGCGGGCGGATGGAAGATGGCATTGAAAAACCCCCTTTATTCCCGAGGCATTCTCGTAAGCCCGTGCATCCCGCATGCCAAGCCCTTGACGCAAACGCATGGGTGGCTTTTGTCGATATACGTTAGTCTAGAGAACAACGTCATGAGGGTTTCGCGTGGATTTTCCTGAACGGCTGACCGCCGGCTATCGCAACTTCCTCCAGAACCGGCTGCCGGAGGAGCAGCATCGCTTTCGCGATCTTGCGACCCGCGGCCAGACGCCGGAAGTCATGGTGATCGGCTGCTGCGACAGCCGCGTTTCGCCGGAAGTCATCTTCGACGCGGCACCCGGCGAACTCTTCGTCGCGCGCAATGTCGCGAATCTGGTGCCGCCTTATTCGCCGGACGGCGCGACCCGCGCGGTTTCGGCTTCGCTGGAATTTGCCGTGCAGGCGCTGCGCGTGAAGCACATCGTGGTACTGGGCCATGCGCAATGCGGCGGCATCGCCGCCCACGCCAACAACATCGAACCGCTCTCGCCCGGCGACTTCATCGGCAACTGGATGAAGCTGATCGAACCCGCGGTACAGCGCATGCCGCGGCGCGCGCACAACGAGAGCGAGCGCGATTATCTCACGCGGCTCGAGAAGCAATCGGTGCTGCTGACCATCGACAACCTGATGACGTTCCCTTGCGTGAACATTCTGGTCGGGCGCGGCAAGCTGAAGCTGCACGGCGCCTATTTCGGCGTCGCTGCCGGCGACCTCCTGGTTTACGA
>JAEZFA010000118.1 GCA_023417665.1 Pseudomonadota bacterium
AGCCCGCGCTCACACCCGCATCGGCATCAGCACATAGAGCGCGCCGGCGCCTTCCAGATTTTCGATCAGCGTCGGCGAGCCGGGATCGGCAAGTTTCAGCCGCGCCTTCTCGCCTTCGATCTGCTGAAGGATGTCGAGCAGATAACGGCCGTTGAAACCGATATCGAGCGCTTCCGCGGCATATTCGACCTCGATCTCCTCGGTTGCCGAGCCCGAATCCGGATTGATGACCGAAAGCGTCAGCTTGCCGTCGGTAAGCGCGAGCTTCACCGCGCGGCCGCGCTCGCTGGAAACGGTCGAGACGCGATCCACCGCCGACATGAACTCGCTCTTGTCGACCACGAGCGTCTTGTCGTTGCCGGCCGGAATGACGCGCGCGTAATCCGGGAAGGTGCCGTCGATCAGCTTCGAGGGCAGCACGGCATTGCCGAGCGAGAAGCGGATCTTGGTCGCGGACAATTCCACCTTCACTTCCTCGCCGGCACCGTCGATCAGGCGCTGCACTTCGGCGACCGTCTTTCGCGGCACGATGATGCCGGGCATGCCCTTCGCGCCCTTGGGGGCTGCGATCTCGGCCTGCGCGAGACGATGGCCGTCGGTCGCGACCGCGCGCAGCTTGTCGCCGCCGGCATCGATCGCATGGAAATAGATGCCGTTGAGATAATAGCGGGTCTCTTCGGTCGAGATCGCAAACTGCGTGCGCTCGATCAGCCGCTTCAGGTCGGCGGCGGCAAGCGAGAAACTATGCGTCATCTCCCCCGCGGCAAGATCCGGGAAGTCGGTTTCGGGCAGCGCCTGCAGCGTGAACTTCGAGCGGCCGGCGCGAACCTGCAATTGTGTGCCGTCGGCGGCACTCTGCAGTTCGACCTGCGCGCCCTCGGGCAGCTTGCGCACGATGTCGTGGATCATGTGCGCCGGCACCGTGGTGGCGCCGGTCTGTTTGCCGTCGCCGGGCGCGGTTTCGACGATCTCCAGATCGAGATCGGTGGCTTTGAGTTCCATGCTCGACTTGCCGGCGCGCAGGAGCACGTTCGCCAGAATGGGGATCGTGTTCCGCCGCTCGACCACGCGGTGGACGTGGGCAAGGGATTTCGCGAGTTGCGCGCGTTCGATCGTGACCTTCATGGAAAAACCCGGAATAACAGCTCGTGGCAGAGACTATTCAGGCGGCGCGCCGGCCTCATGGGAGGCCGCCGGACGCCGCCGGAAACGTCACATTAAGCCGCCCTGCTCGCGGCGCAAGTGCGCGGCCGATTTACTCCAAGAGCATCCGCTTCAGCACGTCGATTTCGTCGGCCAGCACCTTGTCGCCCTGCACCAGCCCTTCGATCTTCCGCACCGCATGCAGCACCGTGGTGTGGTCGCGGCCGCCGAAACGACGCCCGATTTCAGGCAGCGAACGCAGAGTCAGCACCTTGGCCAGATACATCGCGATCTGGCGCGGCCGGACGACATTTGCGGTGCGGCGCGACGACAAAAGGTCGGCGCGGGTGACCCCGTAATGCTTCGAGACGACCTTCAGAATGTCCTCGACCCGGATGCGGCGGGGATCGGTCGGCCGTACCAGATCGCGGATCACTTCGTCGGCAAGGTCGGTCGTGACCGCCTTCTTGTAGAACTGGCTGTGATGCAGAAGCCGCGTCACCGCCGCTTCGAGATCGCGGCCGCTTTGGGTCACCTGCGCTGCGACATGCGCGAGCACGGGAAGCGGCACGTCGAAGCGCGGATCTTCCGCCTTCAGGAGCGCGGTGCGCGCGGTGAGGATGCTCAGACGAAGTTCTTCATCCATGGGGCCGACCTCGACGGTCAGACCGCCCCCGAGCCGCGAGCGCACGCGATCCTCGAGGTTCTCGAGTTCCACCGGCGGCCGGTCGGCGGCGACCACGACCTGACGGCCGGCGTCGGTCAGCGCGTTCAGCGTATGGCAGAACTCCTGTTGCACGGCGCGGCCCTGCAGGAACTGGAGATCGTCGATGATCAGCGCGTCGATGCCGCGCAGCGCTTCCTTGAAGGCGATTGCCGACTGGTTCTTCAGCGCGGCAACGAAGCCATACATGAACTTCTCGGCGGTCAGATAAACCGCGCGCTTGCCCTGCGCATCGAAAGCGTGGGCGATCGCCTGCAACAGATGGGTCTTGCCGAGGCCCACGGACGCATGAACGTAAAGCGGGTTGAAGCGCGGCGTGCCGTTCGCATGCGTACCCGCATCCACGATCTGCTTCGCCGCGGCATGGGCAAGACCGTTCTGGCGGCCGACGATGAAGGTCGCAAAGGTCATGCGCGGATCGAGCGGCGAGCCGTTCTGCCCGTCCGGGCGCGCGGAAGTCGCAACGCGAACCACCCCGCGCTTGCCGAACCGGTCAGCTTCGGTCGCGACGAGCTTCGCCGCTTCGGGCTTTCCGCTCGCGACCTGCGAGCGCATCACGGCGGTACGAACGATCAGTTCGACTTTCTCGATCCCGGCATACTCGGTTTGCCAGTGACCCTTGAGCCGCTGGAAGTGATGCTCCTCGATCCAGGATTTCAGAAAGCGGGTCGGGACCGAAAGCCGGACATGCGTGCCGTCGCAATCGACCAGCTGAAGACTGGCAAACCAGCTCGCATAGGTTTCCTCGCCGAGTTCCGCGCGAAGCTTCTTGCGGATGCGCTCCCAGCGGGAGGCGGGTGTATCGCCGCTCATGCGCTCGTCTGCCTCGCTTTCGGAAGTTTTCTTCGGAACGTTCATCTTTCGCTCCACCCTCTTTATTGACGGCTCCGCAACCGGCGCGACGTGCGCGCACGGGAATGCCTGACCGGATTTATGGAAGAATTTTTTAGGCGACGGCTAAAGCGTATCAGCAGCGCTGCGAACTTCGCTGCCAGAAGACGGAGCGGAAAGACCGCTCCGCAAAGCACAAAAGAAACTGGACCTGAAAAGAATTCGAATTCTGTCTCATCGCCGCCCCGCTCGGCACGCAGGAAAGAAACCCGCGCCGCATTTCTCTGTTGTTCTTTCGTCCGGCGTTACCGCCGATACGTTCTTGATCGTCTGGCCGTCACCCGAATTCGCCTGCTTGCGGCTTCTTCGGTTCGCGATGCATCGCATCTCGCAAGCATTGTCTCACGCTTTGAGACAAAAGGACCCCGCCTCACGAATTTGAGTGCGACACGCCCGAACCTTGAAGCTGAAGCCCGCCGGAAGTCCCGGAAGACAATTTGACGATAGCAGCGCGCTCTACCTGTGCAACGAACTTTTAGTGAAGTTTTTTCTTTCGCCGGCTGCGATTGCGCTGCAACGGTTCCTTCGCGCCTGCGTCCGCGATAGCAACGCGCTGACTCTGCAAGCAGAATCGTCGCCGTGACCTTCTTGCAACGTGACGCGCAGACGACAAATGCATGAACGAACTTTCTTCATGCAAACCCTGCTTATCGAAGGAATTTCCAACTCCCTTGGCGCGCTTAGCTTCCAAGAGTTTGTGACTCTTCGCAATTTTTTGTTCGAGAAATGCAGATAGCCTTGCACGCAGAAACCGCTGTCGTGACGCCGCGGGCTTGCAAAAAAAGAATTTCGTGTTCAGGCGTCCGGCGAACGTAAAAGAAAAAGCCCGGCACTACGCCGGGCTTTTTTAAATTCCAAACTTTGCAGTTGCAGCAACGTCAGCCGAGCTTCTTCACGCGTGCGGAAAGCCGGGAAACGGTGCGCGAGGCGGTATTGCGATGGATGACGCCGGTCTGCGCGGCACGAACGATCGCTGGCTCCGCGGCCTTCAATGCATCACGCGCCTTCGAAGCATCGCCACCGGCAATCGCTTCCTCGACGTAGCGCATGAGCGTACGCATGCGCGAACGGCGATTGGTATTGATCTTGGTGCGACGGGCAATCTTGCGCGACGCCTTTTTGGCAGAAGTCGTATTGGCCATGAAGCCTGTACCGTGAGTTACGTTGTCAGAATGCCGAAAGCGGCCGCGTCCTGCGGCGCTACTACAGCGCGCGTTCCTATAGGCGGGCCCGCCATGCCCGTCAATGGAAGAATGAGGGCGAAATTCCCTATGTTTTACCGATGCTTGAAGGCAGGGCTGCGCTTGGCGACGAAGGCATTCATGCCTTCCTTCTGATCGGCGGTGCCAAACAGCGAATGGAAAAGCCGCCGTTCGAAGCGGATGCCTTCCGCCAGCGTGAGCTCAAAGGAGCGGTTCACGCTCTCCTTGGCCATCATCACGGCAGGCAGCGACAGCCCGGCGATGGCATCGGCCGCCTTCATCGCTTCGGCCTTGAGGTCCGCGAGCGGCACGATGCGAGCGACGAGGCCGGCGCGCTCGGCTTCTTCCGCACCCATCATGCGTCCGGTGAGGACCAGATCCATGGCCTTGGCCTTGCCCACCGCCTGGGTCAGCCGTTGCGTACCGCCGGCGCCCGGAATCACGCCGAGCTTGATCTCGGGCTGGCCGAACTGCGCGTTGTCGGCGGCGATGATCATGTCGCACATCATCGCGACCTCGCAGCCGCCGCCGAGCGCATAACCGGCTACCGCCGCAATCATCGGTTTCCTAAAACGCGATACGCGCTCCCATGCCGTGATGAAATCATCGACATAGGTTGCGGGGAACTCGAGGCTTTCCATTTCCTTGATGTCGGCGCCGGCGGCGAAGGCCTTGTCCGATCCGGTGATCAGAACGCAGCCGATGTTCTGATCGTGCTCCCAGCCGTCCAGCGCCTGGCAGATTTCACCCACGATCTGCCGATTGAGCGCGTTCAACGCTTTCGGACGATTGAGCGTGATGATGCCGACGCGGCCCTGGGTTTCGACCAGAATTGTTTCATACGCCATTGCGCGTTCCTCCATCTTTTCGTCTTGCTAGCCAAGCGGCGACATGGCCGCAATCTCAGCGCTGACAGACCGGACAATAATAGGT
>JAEZFA010000126.1 GCA_023417665.1 Pseudomonadota bacterium
CGGGGGAGGGGCGTTGCAGAAATTCTGGCGTCTCCGGCGTCTGCCGCACGGTCACGGTCATGGCCGGAGGCGCATGCGGATTGGGCGGCAGCACCTTGATCGCCATTAGTTGCTTCACCAGCGCGCGGCTCATGTTCGGCGCGTTGCGGATCGGAATGAATTCCGAATCCTTGTGCGGCACGCCGGCGCCGCGAAACAGCGTGATACCGGAATTCTGCACATAGAAGTCGCCCGCCCGCAGCGTGGGGTCGTTCTCGATGTCGATATTGACGACGCCGAACGGGTCGCGGCCGTTGCAGGTGCAGCCTTCGACGATCTGCGTACGATAGAGGAAGGCGTTTGGGAGCGCGGAATATTTCTCGCCGTTGCTCGCGACCGCGTGGTCGATGCCGGCACCGCTGAAAATCCGGGTCTGCGCAGACGGGCACATGGCGTTGCAGACTTTCTCCAGCGAAACGTCGCCGCTGCCGCCGCGATTGACCGGGAAGAAACGGCCGTCGCAGGTTCGCACGCAGAGATTGCCGAAGGCGTTCCGGTCTTTTCGGCTGTCCTCGTCGTCGGGAGCGGCGCGCGGCCGATTGCCGAACAGCGCGCCGAAAAAGTCCGAAAACGGATTTCCGCTGCCGCGAACATCGCGATAGGGCGCAGGCGGCGTGTTCCGCGCGCCTCCGTAGATGCTGTAATAAGTCTGCGCGAAAGCCGGCGCGGAGAACGCCGAGGCGGTCAGGATCGCGATGGCCGCAGCACCAGACGCCACTGAAACGAAACGGGCCGCTCTACCAAACGCCGACACGTTACGCTCGCCTCCCAACCGGACCCTGAAGCGCGAGGGTGATAGCACCGCACTTGTGACCGTCCGATTAAACGCCAGAACCCGCGGAAAGTTGCAAAACTCATTCCAGCCGGGAAACCGACTTTCGGCCAGTATCAGCGCCCGAGAAATTCGTCTGCGGTAAACAACGCCTGAAAGCGCAGGCCCGCTTTTGCGAAGGTTTCCGTGGCACCTTCCTGCCGGTCCACGATGGTCAGCACCAGTGCGATCTTCGCGCCGGATTCCTGCGCTGCCTGCGCGGCTTTCAGCGCCGATTCGCCGGTCGTGGTGACGTCCTCGACGATTGCGACCGTCTTGCCGGCCAGATCCTCGCCCTTGGTGAGTCCTTCGACCAGCAGTTTCGCGCCGTGCTCCTTCGGTTTCTTGCGGACGAAGAAGTTCGGCAGCGGAGTTCCGGTGATCCAGCTCAGGGCCGCGACTGCACCCGAAATCGGCACGGCGCCCATTTCGAGGCCGCCGATCGCGTCGAGCTTCTCCGGCTTCAGTGCTTCCAGCGAGAGCTGCGCGAGCAGTGCTGCCCCTTCGGGGTCGAGCATGGTCGGCTTCAGGTTGAAGTAGAAATGGCTCTTGCGCCCCGAGGCGAGCGTCACTTCGCCGAGCCCGAAGGAACGGGCGGCGATGATTTCCTTCAGCCGCGCGCGGGCGGCCTTTGCATCGGGGAGGCTGATCTGGGTCACGGGGAAAAAAGGTCCGGTTGGAGCGAGCGTCAGACTTGCTATCATCCGTGGCGCGGAGCGCCAACGAAAACGCCAGCCTCATCAACAGCGGATCAGACCATGACCGGACCCGTTCTTCACCCGCTCGATTTTGCGCCGCGCAGCGAGGCCGAAATGCTTGCCCGCGGCCGCGATTTTCGCGCGCTGATGAAACGCCGCCGCACGGTGCGCGACTTCTCGGCGCGGCCGGTGCCGCGGCAGATCATCGAGGATGCGGTGATGACGGCGGCCGGTGCGCCGTCGGGCGCGAACCAGCAACCCTGGACCTTCGCATGCATTTCGGACGCGCAGGTAAAGTCGAAAATTCGCGCGGCTGCCGAGGAAGAGGAACGCGAGTTCTATCAGGGCGGCCGGACGCCGGAAGAGTGGCTCAATGCGCTCTCGCCGCTCGGCACCGACGAGCACAAGCCGTTTCTCGAGATTGCGCCCTGGCTGATCGTGATTTTCGGTCAGCGCTATGCGCTGGCGCCCGACGGCACGCATATCAAGCACTATTATGTGCCGGAGTCGGTCGGCATCGCGATGGGTTTCCTGATCGCCGCACTCCACAATGCAGGCCTCGCGACGCTCACGCATACGCCGTCCCCGATGGGTTTCCTGAACGAAATCTGCGGGCGTCCGGCGAACGAGAAACCGTATGTGCTCCTCGTCGCGGGCTATCCGGCGGAAGACTGCAAGGTGCCGACGATCACCAAGAAGAAGCTGGAAGAAGTGAGCGTGTGGATCTGAGCGGAAGCGTCAATGCGCTTCTTCCCAGTTGCTCGCGGCGCGTGCGTCCACTGACAAGGGAATGGAAAGCGCGACCGCCGGCAGCGGCGCTTCTTCCATGACGCTTTTGACGAGCGGCAGCGTCTTCTTCACGTCCTTGCCGGCAACCTCGAAAATCAGTTCGTCGTGGACCTGCAGGAGCATCTTCGCGTCGACCTTCGCCTTCCCCAGCGTCTCGTCCATGCGGATCATGGCGCGCCGGATGATGTCGGCGGCGGTGCCCTGCAGCCGCGCGTTGATCGCCGCGCGCTCGTTGAAGCCGCGCACGGAAGGATTCTTGTCGCGGATCGCCGGGTAGTGGCACTTGCGGCCGAACAGCGTCGTCACGTAGCCGTGCTCGCGGGCGAACTTCTTGGTTTCTTCCATATAGTCCTGGATGCCGGGGAAGCGCTCGAAATACTTCTTGATGTAAGCACCCGCTTCCTCGCGGCCGATGCCGAGCTGGTTCGCAAGGCCGAAGGCCGAGATGCCGTAGATGATGCCGAAATTGATCGCCTTCGCGCGGCGGCGGATTTCGCCCGGCATGTCTTTCACCGGCACGCCGAACATCTCGCTTGCCGTCATGGCGTGGATGTCGAGCCCTTCGCGGAAGGCATTCTTCAACTGCGGCACGTCGCCGATCTCCGCGAGCAGCCGCAGCTCGATCTGCGAATAGTCGGCGGAAACGAGCTGATTGCCGTTCTCCGCGACAAACGCCTTCCTGATCTTGCGGCCTTCCTCGGTGCGGACCGGGATGTTCTGCAGGTTCGGATCGGAGGAGGCGAGGCGGCCGGTAGGCGTTGCGGCGAGCGCGTAGGAGGTGTGAACGCGGCCGGTTTCCTTGTTCACATATTCGGGCAGCGCGTCGGTATAGGTGGATTTCAGCTTGGAAAGCTGCCGCCATTCGAGAATCTTCTTCGGCAGTTCGTGGCCTTCTTCCGCCAGATCCTCGAGCACCTTCGCGCTTGTCGACCAGGCGCCCGTAGAGGTCTTGCTGCCGCCGGGCAGGCCCATCTTGCCGAACAGAATGTCGCCGAGCTGCTTCGGGCTGCCGGGGTTGAACTGTTCGCCGGCGATCTTGGAGATTTCATCCTCGAGCCGCGCGGTTGATTGCGCGAAGTCGCCGGAAAGCCGCGACAGCATTTGACGGTCGATGGCGATGCCGCGCCGTTCCATGGCCGCCAGCACCGCGACCAGCGGCCGCTCCAGCGACTCGTAAACATTATGCATGCTCTCGGCGGTCAGCCGCGCCTTGAGAAAGAGCCACAGCCGCAGCGTGACGTCGGCGTCTTCGGCGGCATATTCGGTCGCGCGATCGATCGCGACCCGGTTGAAGGTCACAGCGCCTTTGCCTTTGCCGGCGACGGTCTCGTAGGCGATCGGCTTGTGCCCGAGAAAGCGCAGCGCCATGTTGTCCATGCCGTGGCCGCCGCCGGAGCGGCCGGCGTCGAGCGCGTAGGACATCAACATGGTGTCGTCATAGGGCGCGACATGGATGCCCTCGCGCGCGAACACGAGCATGTCGTACTTCATGTTCTGCCCGATCTTGAGCACGCTCGGGTCCTCGAGCAGCACTTTCAGCTTCGCGCAGGTTTCTTTCAGCGGCAGTTGTCCCGGCAGCAGGCCGTCGTCGAACAGGCCTTCGCCCGCGCCGCAATGGCCGAGCGGGATGTAGCAGGCTTCCCCCGGCGTCACGCAAAGCGACACGCCGCAGAGATCGGCCTGCATGGCGTCGAGCGAGGTCGTCTCGGTATCCACCGCGACGTAGCCCGCATCGCGCGCTTTCGCGATCCACGCTTCGAGCTGCTTCGGCGTGGTGACGGTTTCGTATTTCTTGTGGTCGAAGGGTACTTTCTTCAGCGCCGCTTCGCGCTCGGCAAAAAGCGCATGCGGCGTCAGTTCGCCGCTTGCCGCGATGCCTGCCTTGTCGGCGGCCTTCGCCGGCGCCTTGGCCGTGGCTTTGCTTTCCGCGACCGCGGCACCCGCGGACAGGAGCGGATCGGCCTCCACGCTTTCCGGGTCGATCCCGGCGGCCTTGGCGACGTTCTCGGTAAGGCGCGTGAACTCCATCGCCTTCAGGAAGGCGACGACCTTCACCGGGTCGCCGCCGTCGAAGCCGAGTTGCTCGAGCGGCACCTTCAGCGGCGCGTGGTCGTCGAGCAGCACCAGCTTCTTCGAGA
>JAEZFA010000128.1 GCA_023417665.1 Pseudomonadota bacterium
TCCGCACCCAGCGCGGGTTCATGGTGTCTTCGCGCATTTCACCGTAAGCCGAGACCCGCCGCCACACGAGGCGGACGGGGGTCACGAGGATTTCCTCGAACGCGCGGGCCGAGCGGTTGTTGAGCCGGAAGGCGAGCCACACCAGAAAGACGTCGAGCCCGAGAAAGCCGAAGATCGGCCAGGCGCCCATCATCAGGAAAACGATGCCGAGCACGAAGCTCGCGCCGCCGAGCGCGACCATGAAAATCGTGAAGCCGCGCGGGCTCAGCGAGCGGTGCGGGGATAACCGCTCGAACAAAAGCGTCTGTTCCGGAATCGGGTTGCTCGTGTCCATGTCCAAACTATAGAGGCGGGATGGGCAAAAAAGCGACCGCGAAAAAGCGCGCACCGGGCCGCGCAAAACCGCCGAAAAAGGCGGCCTCCCCGAAGCGCTGGGGGGAGCGGGAGGTGGTCGAGGCCTTCTCCCGCTTCGAAAAGGCAAGCCCGCATCCGAAGGGCGAGCTTGAGCACGTCAATCATTTCACGCTGCTCGTTGCCGTGGTCCTGTCGGCGCAGGCGACCGACGCCGGCGTCAACAAGGCGACGCGAGCGCTCTTCGCCGTTGCCGATACGCCCGAGAAAATGGCGGCGCTGGGCGAAGAGAAACTGCGCGACTACATCAAGACGATCGGCCTCTACAAAGGCAAGGCGAAGAACGTGATCGCGCTTTCGAAGATGCTGATCGAACAGCACGGCAGCCGGGTGCCGAGGACGCGCGAGGAATTGCAGGCATTGCCGGGCGCGGGCAGGAAGACCGCCAATGTCGTGCTCAACATCGCGTTCGGCGAGCCGACGCTTGCGGTCGATACGCATGTCTTTCGCGTGAGCAATCGCACCGGGCTTGCGCCGGGGAAAAATCCGCTGGAGGTGGAGCTCGAACTCGAGCGCGTGATCCCCGCGCGCTTCAAGACCCACGCGCATCACTGGCTGATCCTGCACGGCCGCTACACTTGTCTTGCGCGCAATCCCAAGTGCCCGACCTGCATCATCAACGACCTCTGCCGCTGGCCGGAGAAAGTGCTGTAGCGCAGGCCCCGAACAAGCGCGCAGCGGTCAAGCCGGCGAGCGGCAATCCCGGGTCACGAGGGCGCGCGTTCCGGCGGCAGGATTTCACGCTTCGGCGAAAGCCGCTTGTGGCGCCGGACCATGAAGGCGGTCGCGAACACCGGCGTGATCAGGTTCAGCACCGGCACGAAGACCACCGCCGCAATCACGAAGCCGGAAACGAAAACCGATACCGCATGCCGTTGCCGCAGCGCGCGTGCTTCCTCGGGCGCGCGGAAGCGCATGGCGGCAAGCTCGAAGAACTCGCGACTGAGCAGATAGGCGTTGGCCACGAAGAATACCGCGACGTTGAAAACCGGAATCACGAACCACAACAGGATCGCGACGAGGTTCACGAGCAGCACGACGCCGAAGAACTTCGCCGACAACAGCATCGAGCGCGGCACCGACAAGGGCTTGCCCGGCGCGTCGGCGGGAAACCGGCTGTGCTCCACTTCGCCGGCGACCTCGTCCAGAAAGATCGCGGCCATCAGCGACGTCACCGGCGCCATGGCGAAGAAGGCGACCACCAGCGTCAAGACACCGAGCAGCACCGCCGCGATCGTGCCATAGGGCGAGGCGAGCGGCAGCAGAAACTGCAGCAGCCACTGCAGCGCGACGCCGAGTGCCACCAGCAGCAGAAGCGCAAGCCCGATCGACTTCAGAAGAATTTTCCGAAGCGGCGGCGAGAAGGTCTGGAAGAAAGCGCCGATGGCATCCTGAATCATGCCGGCGTTTGTAGCAGGCTTTACGCCTTGATTGAGGCGGCGATCGGCGCGGGTTCGGGCAGGTCAGGAGCGAGGGGCGCGGCTGCGCCTTCCGCGAAAGGGCGCGGCAGCGCCCCGCGTTCTTCTTCCGGCGGCAGCGGCCGGTTGGCCCAGCGCAGCTTGTGATAGTCGAAGCCGAGTTCGATCGTCGGCTTCACCACCCGGAAATAGGGCGAGATGTCGAAATCGCGCGGCATGTAGAGCGAGTGATGCCGGATGTGCAGGATTTCGCGCCGCTTCTCCTTGCTCTCGACCAGCTCGATGCGCGGCAGGATCGGATAGCGCACCGATTCGAAAGCCTGCGCGATCAGGCCCGAACAGATCACCTTGGTCGGCACACCCGATCCGAAGGACAGCATGCGGCGGCGGAAGCGCGCCGGGACCGGCAGCGGGACCAGGTAGCGCATCAGGTCGGTGATGTTCTTCACATCATACTCGATGCCGAGCCGCTTGATCATGTAGGCGACGACCTGCTCGCGATCGGTTTCGTCGAGGCCGACCGGACGGCAGATGCGAGTATGGAAAGAAGTGTATTTCGAAAGCGCGGCGGTGATGACGCCCTGGCCGAGATTGGCCTCGATCAGAACATGCGGCGAGCCGTCGGCGGCGCGCTTGTTGAAGCGCGGGCCCACATAGAGCGCCGAATGCGACCAGGTGGATTGCGTAAGATACTTGATGATGCCGGAAACGCGGGTATTGCCTTCGACCAGCAGCACGTCGCCCGGCTGCAATACCGATTCGAGCGATTGCGGATCGCTCGCCGTGAAAGGCTCGATGCCCGGCGAGGTCTGTTCGAGATATTTGATGAGCCGGCGGCTGATCCAGCTCTGCGCAAGGTCGGTCATCCCGGCGTCGTCCCGCCCGGCCTTGGCCGGGTCCCGTAGTTTCCCCGGCAAGCAGGTTAGCGGGATTTTGTTTCATTGCGGTTCACAAGCGCGCGTGCAGCGGGCATCAAAGGCCCGCGAAAGCCGTGTCAGAGGCTTGATTTTAAAGTAGTTTTTACCATGCCTGCACATTCCGCGGATGAACGGTCGCATCCATGAAGCCCAAAGCGCTGATTTCCTGGTCCAGCGGAAAGGACTCGGCCTGGGCGCTGCATTGCGTCCGGCGCGCGGGCGAACTCGATGTCGTGGGCGCGCTGACGACGATCACCGCGCCGTTCGATCGCGTCTCGATGCACGGCGTGCGCCGCGAAATTCTCGAGGAGCAGCTTCGCGC
>JAEZFA010000061.1 GCA_023417665.1 Pseudomonadota bacterium
GCGTTGAAGCCGCACTCATAGGCCGACAGCTTCTCGGGATCGGGGTTCTGGTAGGCCAGCAGGAACGGCGAAACCAGCAAGGCAAGGCCGATCACGGCGGCAACACCGATGAATATGACGACCGGAAGGTAGTCGTTGATCAGAACGGCCATCGGAATTTCCTCACGAGGCCGGGGCACATCGCCGGGAGGCGGGCCTCCCGATCTCGCAGATGCGAATAGTTCGAAAGACGCTAGGGAGTAACGCACCCCCCCAGCCGAAGCAAGGGTCCCAATCGCCTAAAATCGGCGTATTCCAACGACTTCCCGCCACCAGCGAAGACCGCTAGGCTGCGCGCCGAGTTCTCCCTGCGAAGGACATACGATGCGGGCCCCGAAGCGCAGCAAAACGACCGTCAGGTACCTTTGGCTGCCTGCGACATTGTTGATCGCAAGCTGCGCCGGAACCAGCATGAACATGCCGAGCCTGACCCCGGCCGCGACCCCGCCGGCCTATACGGCGGACCAGCTCGCCGGACGCTACGGCCTGGCCGCTTACCAGCGCGACGAGGACCGCACCCGCACCGAGGCCGAAGCGCGCCAGCAGTGCCGCCAGCCCTATGAGATCGTGAAAGGACCGAACGGCGGCCTGGTCATGCATCTCGCCGACCAGACGGTTCCGGAAGAATTGCAACTGAAGGGGGCGACCGGCGGCAAGACCTTCATCGGCCCCGAGGGCGAGGCCGGAGGAGAACAGGATCGGGAAATCCTGTCCTTCGACGGCAAGGTGCTGATCATGCGCTGGGTCAGCAGCGAAGTGGCATCCCGGTACGGCACGGCCATTTACGTTCGCTGCGAAGGCACGCCGCCCCGGACCAAGAAAAAGTCCCCGCCCCGCAAGAAGACGACGAAATCCGCACCGAAACAGACGCCGCCGCCGGCTCAGCAGGCCCCCGACCGGCCCGTTTTCATGGCGCCGCCGCCGCCCAGCAGCAACTAGCGGATCGGCGGCGCGTACTGGATGCCGCCGGCACTCCAGAGGTGATTGAGGCCGCGCGGGATCATCACCTTCGACTTCATCCCGATATTGCGCTCGAACACGTCGCTGTAGCTGCCGACATGGCGCACGATGCGCACGACCCAATCCCGCGTGAGCCCGAGCTTTTCGCCGTAATCGCCGTCGCGCCCGAGCAGACGCTTGAGGTCGGCCTTTTCCGACTTCAGCGCATCTGCGAGCTTGGCGTTGTGAACGCCAAGCTCGTCGGCGTTGAGCATGGCGAAGTGAATCCACTTCACGATGTTGAACCACTGCTCATCGCCCTGCCGCACGACCGGCCCGAGCGGCTCCTTGGAAATGACGTCGGCCAGAATCGTGTGATCGTTCGGTTTCGTCAGTTCGAGCCGGATCGCATAGAGTTGTGAAACGTCGCCGGTCAGCACGTCGCACTTTGCGCTGTCATAGGACTTGATCAGCTCCGCAACATTCAGGACCTTCACGATCTCGAAGCGCATGCCGTTCTGGTTGAAATAGTCGATGATGTTCAGTTCGGTCGTGGTGCCCTGCTGGACGCAGATTTTTACGTTCGCCAGATCCATCGAGGTCATCACGTTGCGCGTCTTGCGCACCATGAAGCCCTGACCGTCGTAATAGGTGACGCCTGCGAAGGTGAGACCCTCGATTTCGCGTCCGAGCGTCCAGGTCGAGTTGCGCGACAGAATGTCGATCTTGCCGCTTTTGAGCGCGTCGAAACGCTCCGAGGCATTGAGCGGAACGTAGCTGACCTTCGCCGGATCGTCGAAGATCGCCGCCGCGACCGCGCGGCAGAAATCAACGTCAAAACCGGTCCAGTTGCCCTTGCCGTCGCTTTCCGAGAACCCGGGCAATCCCTGGCTGACGCCGCAAACCACCGTGCCGCGGTCCTTGACGGCTTTCAACGTCTGCGCCTGAACCGCCGCGCCGGATCCCAGCAGCAGCAACGCCGCGCACAACACCGATCCCAGTTTTGTCATTGTGCCTTCCCCTCGCCCGTCATCACATCGTTGGGGCGTGTTTGACGATGACTCGCGTGCCGACCGGCACGCGATCGAACAGGTCGATCACGTCGTTGTTGACCATGCGAAAGCATCCCGACGACACCGCATGCCCGATCGTGTGGGGCTGATTGGTGCCATGGATGCGATAAATCGTATTGCCGATGTAAAGCGCGCGCGCGCCGAGCGGGTTGCCGGGGCCTCCCGCCATGAACCGCGGCAGATAAGGCTGGCGCGCGATCATCTCCGGCGGCGGGCGCCAGTCGGGCCATTCGGCCTTGCGGGTAATCTTGTGCAGTCCCATCCAGGTAAAGCCATCGCGGCCGACGCCGACGCCGTAGCGCAAAGCGCGATTGTTTCCGAGCACGAGATAGAGGAAGCGCTCGCTGGTATGGACGATGATCGTGCCGGGTTCTTCGTTCGAGCGGAAGAACACTACCTGCTTCTGGAATTGCGGCGCGGCCTCTTCCTGCTGCGGCACCACGCCCGGCGTTTCCTGGTCGGGCAACTCGTCCTCGGCGAAAATCACCTGGGGACCTCGCTGCGCCGCAACAGGTCCTGCCAAAGCCAGCATCAACAGCGCCGCCAACGAGGCGGAACACCATCCCAACCGCATGAATCAGCCCTCAAGACTGCCGGAATCCGGCAAACGATATGGCAACGGAACACGCTTCCCGTCCGCGGTAAAGACCGCCGGAAATCACATTATTTTCAATGGATTGAAGGAAGTGGCGGGAGCGACGGGACTCGAACCCGCGGCCTCCGGCGTGACAGGCCGGCGCTCTAACCAACTGAGCTACGCCCCC
>JAEZFA010000293.1 GCA_023417665.1 Pseudomonadota bacterium
ACTTGGCACCGATGCGCGGCTCGATCTTACCGTTCCGCTTGCGCTTCCAGCCGCCGTTCCAGCGCTTCTGGTTTTCCCATTCCTTGGGATAGCCGACGCCGGGCTTGGTCTCGACGTTGTTGAACCACGCGTATTCCATGCCTTCACGGTTGGTCCAGACGTTTTTGCAGGTCACGGAACAGGTGTGACACCCGATGCATTTATCGAGGTTCAGCACCATTGCGATTTGCGCGCGAACTTTCATTCCGCTGCCTCCAGTTTGGCGATTGCTTCGGGGTTGGCGGGTTGATCGGAGTTCGGCGTATCGAGCCAATCGACTTTCGACATCTTGCGGATGATGACGAATTCGTCGCGATTGGTGCCGATGGTGCCGTAATAGTTGAAGCCATATGCCAGGTGCGCGTAGCCGCCGATCATGTGCGTCGGCTTCACTACCGTGCGCGTAACCGAGTTATGGATACCGCCACGCTGGCTGGTGATTTCTGATCCCGGCACGTTCACGATCTTCTCCTGCGCGTGGTACATCAGGCACATGCCGTCCTTCACACGCTGGGATACGACCGCGCGCGCGGTGAGCGCGCCGTTCGCGTTATAGGCTTCGATCCAGTCGTTATCGGCGATCCCAGCCTTGGCGGCGTCGCTCTCGGAAATCCAGACGATCGGCCCGCCGCGCGAGAGCGTGAGCATCAGAAGATTGTCGGTATAGGTCGAGTGGATGCCCCACTTCTGGTGCGGCGTGATGAAGTTCAGCACGATCTGCTTCTCGCCGTTCGGCTTTGCATCGATCACCGGCTTCACGGCCTTCAAATCGACCGGCGGGCGATAGACGCAGAGCGCCTCGCCGAACGCCCGCATCCAGAGGTGATCCTGATAGAGCTGCTGGCGGCCGGAGAGCGTGCGCCACGGGATCAGTTCGTGCACGTTCGTATAGCCGGCGTTGTAACAGACCTTCTCTGACTCCAGTCCCGACCAGGTTGGGGCCGAGATGATCTTGCGCGGCTGCGCCACCACGTCGCGGAAACGAATTTTCTCGTCTTCCTTCGGGATCGCGAGATGCTTGTGGTCGAGCCCCGTGGTTTGCGAGAGCGAGGCCCACGCTTTCACTGCGACCTCGCCGTTGGTTTCCGGCGCGAGCGAAAGGATCACTTCGGTGGCGTCAATGTCGGAGTCGATCTTCGCGAGCCCTTGCGACGCACCCGGCTCGGTGACCACGCCGTTCAGCCGCTTCAGCAACTCGACTTCATGTTGTGTATTCCACGACATGCCTTTGACGGCGTTGCCGAGCTTGTCCATCAGCGGCCCGAGCGATGTGAAGCGCTTGTAGATATTCGGATAGTCGCGCTCCACCACCACGACCGCGGGCATGGTCTTGCCGGGGATCGGTTCGACCTCGCCCTTCTTCCAGTCTTTGACATCGATGGCTTGCGCGATCTCGTTCACGCTGTCGTGCTGGATCGGCGTCAGCACCACGTCCTTCTCGACGCCGAGCACTTCCGGCGCGACTTCGGAGAATTTTTTCGCGATCGCCTTATAGATTTCCCAGTCGCTTTTCGCTTCCCACGAAGGATCGACCGCCGCCGTGAGCGGATGGATGAAGGGATGCATGTCCGAGGTGTTGAGATCGTTCTTCTCGTACCAGGTCGCGGTCGGCAACACGATGTCGGAGTAGACGCAGGTCGTCGACATGCGGAAATCGAGCGTCACCAGAAGATCGAGTTTTCCTTCTGGCCCCTTGTCCCGCCACGCCACCTCTTTCGGCTTCTTGCGGCCGGTCTCGCCGAGATCCTTGCCCTGCACGCCGTGCGTGGTGCCGAGCAGATGCTTCAGGAAATATTCGTGGCCTTTGCCGGACGAGCCGAGAATGTTTGAGCGCCACACGAACATGTTGCGCGGCCAGTTGTCGGGATGGTCCGGGTCTTCGCAGGCCATCTGCAATTCGCCGGACTTCAATCCCTTCGCGACATAGTCCTTCGCTTCCACGCCGGCTGCGTCGGCTTTCTTCGCGAGATCGAGCGAGTTCTGTCTGAGTTGCGGCGCCGACGGCAGCCAGCCCATGCGCTCGGCGCGCACGTTGTAGTCGATCAATGCGCCGTCCCAGGAACCGGCTGGCGCGGTCGGCGAAAGGATTTCCTCGACGCCGACGGTCTCGTAGCGCCATTGGTCGGTGTGCGCGTAGAAGAACGAGGTCGAGTTCTGTTGCCGCGGCGGGCGGCCCCAGTCGAGACCGAAGGCAAGCGGCAGCCAGCCCGATTGCGGGCGCAGCTTCTCCTGCCCGACATAATGCGACCAGCCCCCACCCGATTGGCCGACGCAACCGCACATCACCAGCATGTTGATGACGCCGCGATAGTTCATGTCGCAGTGATACCAGTGGTTCATCGCCGCGCCGATGATGATCATCGAGCGGCCCTTGGTCTTTTCCGCATTCAGCGCGAACTCGCGCGCGACCGTGACGATCTGGTCGCGCGGCACGCCCGTGATCTTCTCCGCCCAGGCCGGCGTATAGGGCGCGATGTCGTCGTAGGATTTCGCGACATTCGGATCGCCGAAGCCGCGCTCGAGGCCGTAGTTCGCGGCCATGAGATCGAACACGGTCGCGACCAGAGCCTCGCCGTCTTTCAGCTTGACGCGCTTGACCGGAACCTTGCGCATCAGGACGTCGGGATGGTCGGTGCCTTGAAAGTGATCGTGCTCGCGGTTGCCGAAATACGGGAAGCCCACATTCGCGAACTCGTCGTGCGACATCGCGAAGGAAAGCCGCAGATCCGTCTCGCGGCCTTCGGAATCCTTCTCCTCGAGATTCCACTTACCCTTCTCGCCCCAGCGGAAGCCGACCGAGCCTCGCGGCACGACGATGCTTTCCGAGGTTTCGTCGAAGGCAACCGTCTTCCATTCGGGATTGTTCGTCTCGCCGAGATCGCCGGGGAAATCGGAGGCGCGAAGCTGACGGTCCGGCACCAGCCGGCCGTTCTGCTCAACGAGCTTCACCAGCATCGGCATGTCGGTGTATTGGCGGACATAGTCCTCGAAATACTTCGCCTGCCGGTCGAGATAGAACTCGCGCAGGATGACGTGGCCCATCGCCATTGCGAGCGCCGCGTCGGTGCCCTGCTTCACCGAGATCCAGAGATCGGCGAACTTCGACGCCTCCGAATAGTCCGGGCAGATCACCACGCTCTTTGCGCCGCGATAGCGCGCTTCCGTATAGAAGTGCGCGTCGGGCGTGCGGGTCTGCGGGACGTTCGAGCCCCAGAGAATAAGGAAGCCCGAGTTGTACCAGTCCGCGCTTTCCGGCACGTCGGTCTGCTCGCCCCAGGTCTGCGGCGACGACGGCGGCAGGTCGCAATACCAGTCATAGAACGACATGCAGACGCCACCGATCAGCGAGAGATAACGCGAGCCCGCGGCATAGGACACCATCGACATCGCCGGGATCGGCGAGAAGCCGATGATGCGGTCGGGGCCGTGCTTTCTGATCGTGTAAGCATTCGCAGCGGCGATGATCTCGGTGACCTCGTCCCACTGCGCACGCACGAAACCGCCAAGTCCGCGCCGCGACGTATAAGTCTCGCGCTTTTCCGCATTCTCGACGATCGAAGCCCAGGCCGCGACCGGCGTGCGTATCACGCGCGCTTCGCGCCACAGCCGCAACAGGCGCGAGCGCACCAGCGGATACTTCACGCGGTTGCCGGAATAGAGATACCAGGAATAGCTCGCTCCGCGCGAACATCCGCGCGGCTCGTGATTGGGCAGCTCGGGCCGCGTGCGCGGATAGTCCGTCTGCTGCGTTTCCCAGGTGACGATGCCGCCCTTGACGTAGATTTTCCACGAGCAGGAGCCGGTGCAATTCGCGCCGTGGGTCGAGCGCACAATCTTGTCGTGCTGCCAGCGCTTGCGATAGCCATCTTCCCAGCGGCGGTCTTCCGACGTCGTAATTCCGTGGCCTTCGGCGAAGGATTCGCTCGGACGGCGGAAGAACGTCAACCGGTCGAGAAAGTGGCTCATTTCGAAGCTCCTGCGATTGCTAGCGTTTGCTTGCTGTTTCTTTCGACGTCGTAGAGCAGCCCGCCACGGCGGGTGTAGAAGAACCACGTGATCGCGATGCAGCTTGCGTAGAACGCGAGGAAGCCCCAGAGCGCCGCTCCGACGCCGCCGGTCATTGCAATCGAGGTGCCGTAACTCTTCGGGATGAAGAACGCGCCATAGGCCGCGATCGCGGAGGTGAAGCCGATGATCGCCGCCGACTCCATCTCCACCTGCTTGTTGCGGCTCGCCGCATTGGCACGCGGCATCAGGCGCATCAGTTCCTTGCGCATGATCGCGGGGATCATCTGGAATGTGGACGCGTTGCCGACGCCGCTTGCGAAGAACAGAAGCAGGAAGCTCGCGAAGAAGCCCGTGAACGCATAGGGCTGATCCTTGACGCCGAGGAAGTAGAGCACCCCGAGCACACCGATCGCCATCAGCACGAAGACCCAGAGCGTCACGCGCCCGCCGCCGAAGCGGTCGGAAATCCATCCGGTAGCCGAGCGCGAGATCGCGCCGACCAACGGTCCGAGGAAGGCAAGCTGCAAGGCGTCGACCGCCGGAAACTGCGTCTTCGTGAGCAACGGAAACGCTGCGGAATAGCCGATGAAGGAGCCGAAGGTGCCGGTATAGAGCCAGCACATGATCCAGTTGTGCTTGCGCTGAAAGATCACCGACTGCTCGGCGAACGAGGCCCGCATCGACGCGATGTCGTCCATACCGAACCAGGCCGCAAAGGCGGAAGCGACAATGAACGGCACCCAGATGAAGCCCGCATTCTGCAGGAAGATCCGGGTCGTCTTGCCGCCTTCGGTCGCGACTTGCGGATCGCCGCCGAGTACGCCGAACACGCCGTAAACGATAATCAGCGGGATCACGAACTGCGCGACGCTGACGCCGAGATTGCCGAGGCCAGCGTTGAGCGCGAGGGCGTTACCCTTCTCCGACTTCGGGAAGAAGAAACTGATATTCGCCATCGAGGACGCGAAATTCCCCCCGCCGAAGCCGCAGAGCAGCGCGAGCCCGAGGAACACGAAATACGGCGTTTCCGGATTTCGCACGGCAAAGCCGATGCCGAGTGCCGGAATGATCAGCGACCAGGTCGCAAGCGTGGTCCAGAGCCGTGCGCCGGCCAAAGGCGGGGGGAAGGGAAATAAAAGT
>JAEZFA010000160.1 GCA_023417665.1 Pseudomonadota bacterium
GTTCCGGATCGCGTGCTGCCCACTTGTCGGAAATGTCGACGCCGATGTTGTAGTGGGCGGGAATCTGCCAGCGGAAATTCCGGATCAGCGCGTCATAGGTATCGGCTTGCGGCAGCATGTTCGCGTCTCCGGGTCTCGTTCAGGGCCGGAGAGCGTTCTAGCGCTACTTGTCGGGCTCCGCGAGTACGAGCGCCCAGAATACCTTGTACTTGGAATTCGGCGCATAGGCGGTGGCGATGCCCATCTTGGTCGCGCCGGAGAGCAGCATGTTCTTGTTGTGGGAGGGCGAGTCGCGCCAGCCGGAGAAGGCTTCGGCGAGCGTGTGATAGCCGGCGCCGATATTTTCCGCCGCGCGCTGCGCGTTGAATCCCGACGCGGCAAGCCGCTTGTTGAAGTTTCGTCCGCCCGGATCGTGCGTGAGCTGATTGCGCCGCGCCATATCTTTGGCCTGCGCTTCCGCCATCTCGACCAGACGCTGGTCGATCTCGACCGGCGGCAGGCCGTTCTTCTTGCGGTAGTCCGACAGCAGCGACGCCGCCGCATTGACGTTCACATGCGCTTCGGCCCGCGCGAGGTTGTCGTAGAACGAAGGCTGGCGCGGGGCGTCCATCGTCGCCGCGCAACCGGAAAGCGCCAGCGCGCCAAGAATGGTGCAGAGGTCCATGATTTTTCGCCGCATAGGGGTCCCTGTCGTTAGCGCGAAAGTGCTTAACGCTTGCTTGCCGGCAGCTCCGGGGGCGGATTGGCGTCGTCCGGGGAGCGGTGTGCCGCGGAATCGGGAACTTCGTCCTCCTCCTGCTCGGCGGCATGCGGTTCCGAGGCGGCCTTGCGGATGCCGGCCTTCCGGAAGGCGCGCAGGATCGCAAAGTTCAGGTCGCTCTTGGTCTGGGTCGCGATGGTGGCGCTACGGATTAGGCAGCGCAGCTCGAAGCCGAGCGTGTCGCCGTCGATGTTGAGCAGCATGACGCGCGGTTCGGGCGTCGTCACCACGTTCGTGTTTTCGCGCGCGACGTGCAGCAGGATTTCCTGCACGATCTCGATGTCGGTTTCCGCGGGCACGCTCACCGGAATCTTGATGCGCGACGGCGCATTGTGCAGCGTCCAGTTGGTCACCGGGCTCGTGATCAGTTCGGTATTGGGAATGATCAGGGTCGCGCGGTCGAAGGTTTCCAGTTCGGTGGAGCGCACGCTGATCCTGCGGACGTAACCGTCATTGCCCTTCACGTTGACGAGGTCGCCGACCTTCACCGGCCGCTCGGTGAGCAGGATCAGGCCGGAGACGAAGTTCGACACCACGGCCTGCAAGCCGAAACCGATACCGACGGAAAGCGCGCCGGCAACGAGCGCGATGTTTTCAAGATTGAGGCCGAGCCGCGCGAGCGCGATCGAAATTGCGACGATCATGCCGATATAGCCGGCAATGGTCGCAATCGAATTTCTCAGGCTGGTATCGAGGCGTGTACGCGGCAGCACCGTTTCGGCAAGCCAGCGCTGCAGCACGCGCGACAAATACGAGCCGGCGATCAGGATGCCGATCGCAGCGGCGACGTCGTAAAGCGAAATGCGAAGCTTGCCCAGTTCGATACCGAAGGAGGCACGGTCGAAGCTTGCCGCAAGATCGGTCAGCGAGGTGCCCCAGTTTCCGATCACCAGGAAGATCGCGACGATGAAAACCAGCACGCGCGCCGCGCCCGCAAACAGTGCCGCCGCAAGCTCGAGGCTGGTCGTGCGGATGCCGAGCGTGGAGGCGAAGCTGCGCCCGCGCTGCGAATAGGCGTGGAGGCCTTCGTCGAAATAGGCGTTGATGAGCTGGAGGATGACGTAGGCGCTCGCAATTACGATTGCGGCGTGGATCAGCCGGCTCGTCATGAACGACGCAAGCCAGATATAGCCGGTGAGCACGCTGCCGAGGATGACGACCGCCACGATCCAGAGCACGAGGCGGAGCCAGTTCGGCGCCGGTTCTTCCTTGCCTTCCTCGACGAGCTGACGGGTCTTCAGCAGAGCGCGGATGATGAGGAGGGCGACAAGCCCCGCCATCAGCGCGCTCGTTGCGGTCAGCATGACCCGCGGCGCGCCGAGGCCGCGATGCAGAATGTTCAGCGACGCGCCGATGGCCGCGACCAGAAGACCGTAAGTCGCATAATTGTAGAAGCGGCCCGCGGTATCGTCGGACAGATCGAACATGCGGTGCGGCATGTCGTTCGGGCGCAATAGCGCGCCGGCGAGTGCGCGTCCGGTAGCGTAAAGCGTGACCGCCGCGAGAATGCCAAGCGCCGACTGGTGCGCGCGTTCGATCAGGAAATCGAACGACGAGAGAATTTCGATCACGACATAGACGGCGAGCGGCAATGCGATCGCGCCGAGTAGCGAATCGCGCAGCGCGGCTTTCGCGCGGCGCAGCCGCGGCAGCGGCTTGTCCTTCGGATGGTTGCCGTTCTGCGAGAAGTAGCGCGAGAGCCAGCGTTGCGCGAACAGGATTGCGAGAAGCGCAAGCAGGCACAGGAACGCAGCGACCGGCGCGCTCTGCAGGACGCCCGGAAGCCCCGAAACGGAGGCGTACCATTCGCGCGCATGCGTAATGGCGGAATTGATTTCGGTCGGGACGGCCTGCGCGGCACCGATCCAGAGCTTCGGATCGAGAATGCTCATGGTGCGCTCGAACAGCCGGTCGGCGAGCCGGGTGCGGCGAATGTCCTCGATCTTCTGCACCAGCTGGTCGCCGCGCAGCGCGAGCACGCGCGCCTGCTTCATGAGGCCGTCGATCTCGGACTGCTGGCCGCTCAGGATCTTGCGCTGGTCTGCGATCGCGCCGTCTTCCGGCGCGGCATCTTTTGCGGGCGCGGGGCCGAGCGCCTTGGTGCGGGTTTCAAATTCAACAAGGCGGGGTTCGAGCCCTTCGATGATTTGCGAAAGCTCGGTGCGCAGCGGCTCGATGGCGTCGCGCAGCCGCTTCAGGTCGGAGCGCCGGCTGGTCGCGGTGATGCCGCTGTCGACATAGTCGAATACCGAACTGATGGTATCGAGCCGGACGCGAATATCCGCGTTGTTGCCTTGCGCGAAAGCGGCCTGTGTCAACAGGAGCGCCGCGCCGACGATCACAAGAAGGAAGTTCCGAATTTTCGAAGCCATGACTGCGCCGGGAAGGGGGAGACGAGCGAACGGGGCCATAGCCATGGACAAAGGATGTGGCCGGATTGCGAACTGGCGGTCCCGGCAGGAATCGAACCTGCGACCTTCGGTTTAGGAAACCGCTGCTCTATCCG
>JAEZFA010000303.1 GCA_023417665.1 Pseudomonadota bacterium
TCAAGCATCAGCCGGCCTGTAAGCCGGGTTCTGTAAGGCGGGGTCGCCCCCGCGTGGCAGCCATTCCTCTGGGACGCCCGTTGCCGGACGCCTCAAGCAGCCAACCCGGATGGCTGGTCCGAAAACCGACCGGCGACGAGCGCCGCGCCATCCCTATTTGGCTTTGCTCCGGGTGGGGTTTGCCGTGCCGCCCCTGTTGCCAGGCTCGCGGTGCGCTCTTACCGCACCTTTTCAGCCTTGCCGCGATCCGAAGAACGCGGCGGTTTTGTTCTCTGTGGCACTTTCCCTGGGGTCGCCCCCGCCGGACGTTATCCGGCACCCTGTCTTCGTGGAGCCCGGACTTTCCTCGGCGCTTTCACGCCGCGGCTGCCCGGCCGACTGACCTTCTGTAGATGGCGGGCCGGTGCCTGCGGGTCAAGAAAAATGGCGCGGACGTTTCCATCCGCGCCACATCATCGTGAACGAGAAATGCCGCTCAGCGCGACGCCATGGTGGCGTTGACCTTCGCGCAATAAGCGCGCGAGGCGGCGGTATGCCTCGTCGCGCGGTGACCGCCCTGATAGCGCAGCACCGCGCCGCAAGCGTTGTTGCCGCCGAGCTTCCAGGCCATCGCGAGATATTTCATGCCCCATTTCAGGTTGGTATCGGGGTCGTACAGTTCCTCGCGCGTGCCGGTAAAGCCGATGCCGCGCGCGGTCGCGAACTTGATCTGCATGAGGCCGACTTCGCGCTGACGGCCGGTCGCGCGCGGATTGAACTTGCTTTCGATCTGCACGATCGCGCGGGCGAAAGCTGCGGGCAAACCATTTGCGGCGGCATGCTTGTCCACCAGCGAAAGGATCTGCGCGTTCGTCGCGTTGATCGCGGGCGCGATCGCGCGCACCGGCGCCACGGCGGCTGTGGTCAGACCGTTCCAGGGATTTTCGTTTGTCTCGTTCTCGTTTTTCTTGGTCTGCGCGTCGCGTTCCGGCTCGACGTTCGCAACCTGCGTGTTCGCGGGCTTGTCTTCGTCGGCAGCCTGCGCGGCCGGTGTGTTGAACTCTTCGTTGAAGAACTGGCGAACCGGATTTTCTTCGGCCACGGCAAAATTGAAACTGACTGCGGCGGCGAGCGCTGCTGCGGGCAGCGCCAGTCGGAAGAAGGTCATTTCGAGATGAATCCTAGGTGTCCCCGTAAGCGAAGTCTCAGATGCCACGGGAAATGGGGCCGTAATCTGTCAAAGCGCGAGAAAATATCCCGCCGGAATGGGACTTTCTGCGCATTCGCCAGATGGTTCCGGGCTACGCGGTCAATTGTGGCGAATTGGAACCGGCGCCAAGCGTCACAGCGGAGGCCGCGAGGCAAGCAGCCGCTCGAGCGTGCGCAGCGTCGAGTGATCGGCAATACCATCGACCCGTGCCGGACGAAAGTGCCGCTGAAAGGCAGTCACCACCGCAGCGGTCAGTTCATCGAAGTCGCCGCTCGCCGGTACGCCATATCCATATTCTTTCAGCGCGGCCTGCATCGCCGCGACCGCGGGTCCGTGGTCGCCCGGTTGCAACAATGCGCCATCGGCAATCGCGACGGGTGCAATCCAGTGCCCGACACCGGCTTCGTATAGCGGCTCCCATGGAAATCTCTCGCCGGGATCCTGCTTGCGAGTCGGCGCGACATCGGAATGCGCGAGCACGCGCGCCGGTCTGATCTTGTGACGCGCGACGATATCGAACGATAGCTCAATGACGGCTTCGATCTGTTCGTCGGGAAAATCGCGATAGCCGTGTTCGTGCCCGGGATTGACGATCTCGATGCCGATCGAGCGCGAGTTGATGTCGGTGGTGCCTTCCCATGAGGAAACGCCGGCATGATGGCCGCGCACCGACTCCGGCACGAGTTGCGTTACCGCACCGTCTTCGTCGACGAAATAGTGCGAGGACACCTTGCTGATCGGATCGCACAGCCATTTCAGCGCGCCATCGGCTGTCGGCATGCCGGTGTAATGCAGCAACAGAATATCCGGTGCGCAGGTCCGTTCGCTCACATTCGGCGAAGGAGCGAGGCGGGTGACGCAACGGGAATCGGGCTTGAACTCATTTTGCACGGCGTCCGCAATTCCACTTCCGCCGGTTTTTCACAAGGGGGTGAACCGCCTTCGCTTCGGTTATCCCGTGGAGTAGCATCCGCCGCTCCGGCCGAAGGTTAGGGGAACGAAAGATGGAATGGCTGCTGCTTGGGCTGATCGTCCTTGCCTTGCCGGTTATGGCGATCGTCGCCTTCTTCAAATCGCTCTCCCAGGGCAGCCAGCTTCGCGCGATCGACGCGCGGCTGCGCGAGATCGAGAAGCGGCTGGGGATTGAAGCGCCGCCGGCCTTCGTCGCCGCGCCCCGTCCGCCGCGCCCGCCGCGTGCCCCTGCGCAGTCCGCAACCGCCACGCCTTCGGCAAGCGTCAGCGAAACGCCTTCGCCGTTTTCGCAACCCGTTCCGCAGCAGACATCGGCCGCGGCCCCGGCAACGCCTGTTGCGCAACCGGCGGCAGCGTCCGCGCGTCCGCCGCGTCTACCGCGCCCGCCGGTTACTCCCAAGCCGAAGAGCGATAGAGGTTTCGAGGAGCAGTTCGGCACGCGCTGGGTCGTGTGGGTCGGCGGGCTTGCGCTTGCGCTCGGCGGCATCTTCCTCGTGCGTGCTTCGATCGAGGCCGGCCTGATCGGCCCGGGCATGCGCGTTTTCCTCGGCGGATTGTTCGCGGCACTTCTTGTCGCGGCCGGTGAATGGATGCGGCGGAAGGAAAACAAGTTGAACGTCGCGGGTGTCGCGAGTGCGCATATCCCGAGCATATTGACTGCCGCCGGTACTGCCGTGGCTTACGCGACGGTCTATGCGGCTTACGCGCTTTACGGATTTCTTTCGCCCGCCGCGGCTTTCATCGCGCTCGGACTGGTGGCGCTCGCAACACTCGCGGCCGCGCTTCTGCATGGACCCATTCTCGCAGGCTTGGGTCTTGTCGGTGCTTACGTCGCGCCTGCGCTGGTTTCATCGAGCGCGCCGAACTACTGGGCGCTTTACATCTATCTTGCCGTCGTGACGGCTGCTGCTTTCGCGCTGGCGCGAGCCCGGCTGTGGCGCTGGCTTGCGATCACGGCCGCGGCCTTCGGCGTGTTCTGGATGCTGCCGGGCATCGACGACTTCCTTCACGACTCGCTGATGCCGCATGTGTTCCACGGCGTCGTCGGCTACGCGCTTGCCGCGGCGCTCATCGTTTCGGGATTGCTCTACGGACCGGCGGTGCAGCCGGGCAAAGTGGATGGCATCTCGTCCGGTGCGCTTGCGGGCTATTTGCTTGCGCTCGCGTTTCTCGTGGTCGCCCGCAATCACGAAGCGCCTGCGCTCTATGCTTTCGCGCTCCTTTGCGTGGCAACGATAGCGATTGCGTGGCGCACGGAATCCGCGGCCGCTGCCGTGCCTGCGGCCGCGATCCTTGCGGGCCTCGTGCTGGCGCAATGGGCTGTCGAATTGCGGATCGAAAGTCCGCTTGCCGCTCCGGGTCCGCTGGCCGGAAACATTCCGGAATTGCCGCGCGCCCGTTTCGGCTCGCATCTGTGGCTCGGCGCGGCGCTTGCCGCGGCCTTCGGCGCGAGCGGTTTTCTCGCGCAGGCGCGCACAAAAAGCGCGACGCAGTCGATATTGTGGGCGGCGGCTGCGGTGATTGCGCCGATCGCGATCATGGCGGCGCTCTACTACCGGATCGCTCTGTGGGAGCGTTCGATTCCGTTCGCGGGGATCGCGGTTCTGCTTGCCGCCGCTTTTGCCTATGCCACCGAGATACTTTCGACGCGCGAGGCAAAGCCGGGTTCGGCTGCGGCCGCCGCGGTCTTCGCGGCCGGCTCGATCATTTCGCTGGCGCTGGCGCTGACCTTCGCGCTGGAAAAAGGCTGGTTGACTGTCTCGCTCGCGCTGATGGCGGCGGGTATCGCCTATGTCGAGAGCAAGCGCGGGCTGCCGTTCCTGCGCTGGCTCGCCGCCGCCGCCTGCGTGCTCGTGGCCGTTCGCGTCGCCTATGATCCGCGTATCGTCGGCGAGCAGCTCGGCACCACGCCGATCTTCAACTGGCTGTTATGGGGCTATGGCGTTCCTGCGGTTTCGTTCTGGGCGGCGGGCTGGCTCTTGCGAAAGCGTAAGGATGACTTTCCGTCGCGCTTTGCGGATTCACTGGCCATCGTTTTCACCGCGCTGTTCTTCTCGCTGCAGATCCGACACTACATCAACGGCGGCGACATCTACCGCAACACCGCGCCGCTCGCGGAGTTTGCGCTGCATGTGATTGTGGGGCTCGCGATGACGATCGGGCTCGAGCGCACGCGCATGGTGACGAAAAACATCGTGCACAATATCGCGGCGCAGGTGATCGCGGCGCTGTCGTTCCTCGGCATCTATTTTGGGCTGCTGCTGTTCGAGAACCCCTTCTGGACCGGCGAGCCGGTCGCGGGCAGCCGCTACATCAATTACATCACGCTTGGTTATCTCGTGCCCGCGATCCTTACCGGCGTGCTCGCGCTGGTCTATCAAAAGACACGCAATGAACGCTGGCGGGGCTTTGCCGGCATCACTGCGGTCGTGCTGGCGATGGCATACCTCACGCTGCAGGTTCGCTTCGTGTTTCAGGGGCCGCGGCTCGACCGTTACGCGGCGAGCGATGCCGAGCTCTATACCTATTCGGCGATCTGGCTCGCGTTCTCGGTCATGCTGCTTCTGATCGGCATTGCCCGCCAATCGCAGGCGATCCGGCTTGCTTCCGCCGCGGTGCTTCTCGCCACCATCGGCAAGGTCTTCTTCATCGACCTTGCCGGGCTGACCGGGGTTTGGCGGGCGCTTTCCTTTATCGGACTTGGCGCCGTGCTGGTGGGAATTGGGCTCCTCTACCAGCGGCTTCTGTTCCCGAAGAAGACGCCGCCACCGGAAGCGCCTCCGCAAACCGAATCTTAAGGCTTACAGCGCGTTAATCGCCTGTGGAGAAGCCGCGCTTTTGCGCGGCCTCTCGCCGTTTGCCGGTTTGCGTTCGTTGACGACCATAGGGTCCCATGTTATCCCAAATCATCCCGCTCCGGTTTGAGGCCGATCCGGTGGGGTGGCGAGAATGCTTCTCGCTGCTCCCGAGTTCGTGCGCCTTGGGGTCTGGTTTGGAGTTCGGGTGGTGTCGTTGCGTTCGGTGTTCCGATGAACCGCTTTTTATCGACATTCACGATGCGACTGGACGCCAAAGGCAGAGTTTCCATTCCCGCGCCGTTCCGTGCCGTGCTTGCGCGCGACGGGCACGAAGGCTTGCACTGCCATCCGGCACTCGACCGGCCGGCGGTGGACGCGGGCGGCTCGGCACTGCTTTCGGAAATCGAATCCTTGATCGATCGCTATCCGCCGTTCTCGGAGGAGCGCGAGGAGTTTTCGGCGGCCTTGTTCGGACGCAGCGAGACGCTGAAGCCCGACTCGGAAGGCCGCATCATGCTGACCGAGACGCTGAAGACGCACGCGCAGATTTCCGACGCGGTGACCTTCGTGGGCCTCGGCCACAAGTTTCAGATGTGGGAGCCCGAGCGCTTCCGCAGCCATCTTTCGGAAGCCACCGAGAAAGTGCGCGCCTTCCGGCGGGCGCTCGGGGCTTCAGGAAAACCTTCCGGAGCTCCGGGGTGATTGCGAGCCGCAGCCGCCCGGAAACGGGCGCTGCTGGCGGACCGGCTCGTCATCTTCCTGTGATGCTCCGGGAGGTCGTTTCCTCCCTCAAGCCCAAAGACGGCGGAAAATATATCGACGCGACCTTCGGCGCGGGCGGGCATACGCGCGCCTTGCTGGAAGCGGCGGATTGCCAGGTGCTCGGTTTCGACCGCGATCCGCGGACCGTCGCGGATGCTTTCGGCGCGGTCAGTGAATTCGGCGGCAGGCTGACGGTGGTCGAGGCGGCATTTTCCGAGATGCTTGAAATCGCGCCGCGTCACGGCTTCGACCAGGTCGACGGCATCCTGTTCGACTTCGGGGTGTCCTCGATGCAACTCGATGAAGCCGAGCGCGGCTTCTCGTTCCGCTTCGACGGACCACTCGACATGCGCATGAGCGCGAGCGGCGTGAGTGCGGCCGATGTCGTGAATACCTATGACGAGCGCGATCTCTTTCGCATTATCTCGGTGCTCGGCGAAGAGAAGAAGGCGAAGTTTGCGGCACGCGCCATCGTCGAAGCGCGCAAGGAGAAGCCGTTCGAGCGTACCGGGGAGCTCGCCAAGCTTCTGCGCGATGCGATCCATTCCAAGCCCGGCGATATCGATGCCGCAACGCGCACCTTTCAGGCCTTGCGCATCTATGTGAACGACGAACTAGGCGAGATCGGGAAGGGCCTGTTTGCCGCCGAACACCTGTTGAAAGCGGGCGGCGTGCTCGCGGCGATCTCGTTTCATTCGCTGGAAGATCGTCTGGTGAAGACCTTTATCCAGTCGCGCTCGCAGGCACCGGCCACCTCGCGGCATGTGCCGGCGGCCGGCGTGTTGCCGCTCAGCTTCCGCAACCTGCAGCGCAAGGCGCTGACGGCAGGCGAAGAAGAGCTGAAAATCAATCCGCGCGCGCGTTCGGCGAAGCTGCGCATTGCGGAACGCAGCGAGGCGCCGGCGCGGAACGACGATCCGCTTGCCTTGCTGCTCGAAAAAATTCCCTCGCTCAATCAGGGGCTGCGTTGATGTTGCGTCTCGTGCATTGTCTCATGGTGCTCGGCCTGATCGGCTGTGCGGGCTATGTCTATGACATCAAATATCGCGCGACCGGCGAGGCGCAGCAGGCGCAGAAGCTGCGCAACGAAATCCGCGCCGAGAAGGATCGCATTGCTTTGGCGCGCGCGAACTGGGCCAAGCTTTCCTCTCCCGACCGTATTCAGGAACTTGCCACGCGCCATCTGAAAATGGCTCCGATCAGTTCGCGGCGCTTCGGCAGCGTCGCCGCGATACCGGATCGCCCGAAGCCGGTCGATGCGATCGGCGACATCCTCGAAACCCTTCCGCAAGTGAACCGTCCGGAAACGGCAGACCCGACGCCGACCGGTTCGGTGGAGCAGCAGCAATGAATCGGTTTGACCGCCTTCGCGCGATGATCGGCCATCTTTCGCTTCGCAAGCCCGGGGGCGGCGTGGCGCGGGCGCGGATCGGCTTGCTGTTGTGCGCCTTTGCCTGCGTCTATGTCGTGATCGCAGGCAGGCTCGTCTATCTCGGTTTTGCGACCGAGAGCGCGACGCAGAAAGCGCGGGCGGCGGAAGCCGTCACGCAGGCGCGCCCGGATGTTTATGATCGCAAGGGCAGGCTGATCGCCACCGACGTGCGGACGCCGTCGCTGTTTGCGGAACCGCAACGCATCATCGATGTCGACGAAGCGACAGATCTTCTGCTGAAGACGCTGCCCGACCTCGACCGTTCGGAATTGAGCGCGCGGCTTCGCTCCAAGCGCTACTTCGCCTGGCTGCGCCGCGAAATCACGCCGGAGCAGCAGCGCGCGATCTATCGCCTCGGTCTGCCGGGCATCGGCTTTCTGAAGGAATACAAGCGGGTTTATCCCAACGGGCCGATGGCAGCCCATGTGCTCGGTCAGGTCAACGTCGATAACCAGGGCATTCTGGGCCTCGAGAAGTGGATCGACGACCGCGGCCTCGGCGCGCTGCAACGGGCCGGCTTTGCAACCAACCACAATCTCGCGCCGGTCGAGATCGCGCTCGATCTCGATGTGCAGCAGGCCGTGCGCGACGAGATGATCGCAGGCAAGGCCCGCTTCCGCGCGATTGCCGCGAACGCGCTCGTGGTCGACGTGCATTCCGGCGAGATCGTCTCGATGGTTTCGCTGCCCGACTTCGATCCGAACAAGCCGAGCTCCCCGAAAGATCCGGCGCGCTTCAACCGGCTGATGACCGGCGTGTTCGAGATGGGCTCCACCTTCAAGGCGCTGACGACGGCGATGGCGCTCGACTCCGGGAAAATTACCCTGCAGTCGCGTTTCGACGCGACGCATCCCTTGCGCTACGGCCGTCATACGATCCACGACTTCCATGCGCAGCGCCGCGTGCTCACGGTTCCGGAAATCTTCACTTATTCCTCCAACATCGGCTCGGCGCGCATGGCGCTGGCGATGGGCGTCGATGCGCATCAGGCGTTTCTCAAGAAGATGGGACTGCTCGACCGGCTTCGTACCGAACTGCCGGAAAGCGCGATGCCGCTGGTTCCCAATCCCTGGAAGGAAATCAACAGCGTGACGATTGCTTTCGGTCACGGGCTTTCGGTGACGCCGTTGCAGGCGGTGGCCGCGACTGCCGCACTCGTGAACGGCGGGCATCTGATCCAGCCGACTTTTCTGCGGCGTACCGAACAGGAAGCCAAGGCCAACGCACCGCGCGTGATCAAGCAATCGACCTCGGACATGATGCGCTACCTGATGCGCCTCAATGTCGAAGTCGGCAGCGCCAGGCGCGCGGAAGTGGAAGGCTATTTCGTCGGCGGCAAGACCGGTACTTCGGAGAAAGTCGAGCGCGGCCGCTACGCCAAGAACAAGCTGCTCACCTCCTTCATGGGCGTGTTTCCTGCCGACAAGCCGCGCTATCTGGTCCTTGTGATGTTCGACGAACCCAAACGCGAGGAGGGGGCGTCGGCGGCCACTTCGGGTCTGAATGCCGCGCCGGTGGCAGGCAAGATCATCGCGCGGATTGCGCCGCTGCTCGGCATCGAGCCGCGCATCAACCTGCCGACTGCGCAAAGCATGCTTCAGTTGCGGAACGCCGCGAATTAGTGCATCCGCGCCTTCTCCGGGATGGGTCATGGCGCAGACTTTTGAACTTCGCGATCTGATCGGCGCGGCTGCGCCGGATGGCCTGCGTGTCTCGGGCATCACCGCCGACAGCCGCAACGCGGCGGAGAATTTCGCCTTCTTCGCGATTGCAGGCGCTAAAAGCGACGGCGCGAAATTCGCAAATGATGCGGTCGCGCGCGGTGCGAGCGTGGTGATCGGGGAAGGCGAGCGGCCGCCGGAACTGCTCGCGCGCATTCCCTTCGTTCAGGTGCGCGACATACGCCGCGCGCTTGCGCTTGCCGCGGCGAAAATATTTCCGCACCAGCCACAAACAATCGTCGCGGTCACCGGCACCAACGGAAAAACTTCGGTTGCCTCTTTCGTGCGGCAGATCTGGGCCGCTACCGGCAGGCAGGCGGCAAGCGTCGGCACGATCGGGCTCGTCACGCCAAACGGCGAAACGACCGGAAGCCTGACCACGCCGGGCCCGCTCTCGCTGCATGAACTGTTCGACCGGCTTGCGCGGGAAGGCGTCACGCACATGGCGATGGAGGCGTCCTCGCACGGGCTCGACCAGCGGCGGCTCGACGGCGTGCGGCTTGCGGCGGGTGCCTTTACCAATCTCACGCGGGACCATCTCGATTATCACAAGACGCTCGACGAGTACCGGGCCGCGAAGTTGCGGCTGTTCGATACGCTGCTTCCCGCCGGCGCGGCTGCGGTCGTCGACGCCGACGAGGACAATGCGCCGCGTGTCGGGGAAATCGCAAAAGAGAAGGGGCTGCGTTTTTTCAGCGCCGGCAAGCGCGGCGAGAATCTCCGCTTGCTGGCAAGCCGCATCAACGGCTTTGCGCAGCATCTGGAAGTTCTCGCGGATGGCGTCACGCATTCCGTAAAGCTGCCACTGGTGGGAGCGTTTCAGGTATCGAACGCGCTCGTTGCCGCCGGGCTTGCGATCGTCACCGGCACGGATACGGCGCAAGCACTCGCGGCGCTGGAAAATCTCAAGGGCGCGGCAGGGCGGCTTGAACTCGTCGGCGAAAAGAGCGGCGCGCCGATTTTTGTCGATTACGCCCATACGCCGGATGCGCTCGAAAATTCTCTCACTGCACTTCGTCCTTATGTGAAGGGTAGGCTTGCCGTCGTGTTTGGCGCGGGCGGCGATCGCGATGCCGGCAAGCGTCCGCTGATGGGGGCCGCGGCCGCGAAGCATGCGGATGTAATTTATGTCACCGACGACAATCCGCGCAGCGAGGCGCCTGCGGAAATCCGCCGCGCGATCCTGCGCGAAGCCGAAGGGGCAATCGAGATTGGCGATCGCACCGAAGCGATCCGCGAAGCAGTGCGTGCATTGAAGGCCGGCGACGTGCTGCTGGTCGCGGGCAAGGGTCACGAAACCGGCCAGATCCTGCGCGACCGCACCATTCCCTATACGGATCACGATGCGGTCAAGGCCGCGCTGAAGGACAGCCGATGAGCGGGGCAGGGCTCTGGACTGCGCAGGAGATGGTGAAGGCCGCGCGCGGCCACCTGCGAGGCAGCGGGCAGGAAAACGTCACCGGCATTTCCATCGATACGCGTACGTTGCTTCCGGGCGAAGCCTATTTCGCGATCAAGGGCGACCGTCTCGACGGCCATGCCTTCGTTGAGGCTGCACTCGGCAAGGGCGCGTCGCTCGCGGTCGTCGATGAGGCGTCCGCGGAAAAATTCCCGGACGATGCGGCGTTGCTGATCGTGCGCGATACCTTGCAGGCAATGCGCGATGTCGCGGCCGCCGCACGCGCGCGCTCTGATGCGAAGATCCTTGCCGTCACCGGCTCGGCCGGAAAAACCGGCACCAAGGAAGCGTTGCGGCTTGCGCTGTCGCCAAGCGGCGAGACGCATGCGTCCGGTGCTTCCTTCAACAATCACTGGGGTGTGCCGCTTTCGCTCTCGCGCCTATCGCAAAGCGCAAAGTTCGGTGTGTTCGAAATCGGCATGAACCACGCGGGCGAGATTACGCCGCTCGTGAAGCTCGTGCGCCCGCACGTCGCGATCATCACCACGATCGAGCCGGTGCATCTCGAATATTTCTCCGGCATCGAGGCGATTGCCGATGCCAAGGCGGAAATCTTCCTTGGGCTCGAACCGGGCGGCGCGGCGGTGCTCAATCGCGACAACAGCCAGTTCGCGCGGCTTGAGGCGGCGGCCAAGGCTGCGGGCGTCGCGCAAATCGTCGGGTTCGGTTCGCACGACAAAGCGCAGGCGCGGCTGCTCGAGGTCGGTCTGCAGGAAGACTCTTCGACCGTGCACGCTGAAATCTTCGGCGAGGCGCTGATGTTCAAGCTCGGCGCACCGGGGCGGCACCTTGCGATGAATGCGCTCGCGGTGCTGACGGCGGCAAAGCTCGCGGGCGCGGACCTTGCAAAAGCAGCGCTCGCGCTCGGCAATCTGGTGCCGCCCGCGGGGCGCGGGCTTCGCAGCCCGCTTCGTCTGCCGGGCGGCGACGGCCTGCTGATCGACGAGAGCTACAACGCCAATCCCGCTTCCATGCGTGCCGCCATCGACGTGCTTTCGCGCGCGCCGGTCGGGCCGCGCGGGCGACGCATCGCGGTGCTCGGCGACATGCTCGAACTCGGCAGTGAGGCGGCAGAGCGTCACCAGGAACTCGCGCAAAGTTTAGATGCCGGGAAGATCGATCTTGTTTATTGCTCCGGTCCGCTGATGCATTCCCTGTGGGAAGCGCTTCCCTCCGGGCGGCGGGGAGGCTATGCCGAGGATGCCGCAGCACTAGAACCGCAGGTTATCGCTGCCCTGCAGGGCGGCGATGCCGTAATGATCAAGGGCTCGAATGCCAGCGGCATGGGCAAAATCGTAAAGTCGCTGACGCAGAAATTCGGTGCAACCGCGCCGTCGCACTCATTGGCCTGAGGAGGCCCGCTTGTTCTACTGGCTTTCGCAATTCGCCGATGTCGTCCCCGGCTTCAATGTGTTTCGTTACATCACGTTCCGGACCGGCGGCGCGGTGCTGACGGCGCTATTGTTCGTCTTTCTGTTCGGGCCGAGCATCATCGCGCTCCTGCGCGTGAGGCAGGGCAAGGGCCAGCCGATCCGCGAAGACGGACCTGCCTCGCATCTCATCAGCAAGAAGGGCACGCCGACCATGGGCGGGCTCATGATCCTGTCGGGGCTGATCGTCTCGACGCTGCTCTGGGCGAACCTTGCCAATCCCTATGTGTGGGTTGTGCTCGGTGTCACCGTCTCGTTCGGCGCGATCGGTCTTTACGACGACTATCTGAAAGTCACGCGCCAGACTCATGCCGGCTTTTCCGCGCGCATGCGGCTCCTGATCGAAGTCGTGATCGCAGCGATTGCGCTCTATGCGATCACGCGGATTGCGACGCCTGCAACGGCCTATTCGCTGGCGGTGCCGTTCCTGAAAGACATCTACATTTATCTCGGCTGGGGCATCGTGGCCTTCGGCGCCTTCGTGATCGTCGGCGCGGGCAATGCGGTGAATCTGACCGACGGGCTCGACGGCCTCGCCATCGTGCCGGTGATGATCGCTGCAGTCAGCTTCGCGCTGATCGCCTATCTCGTGGGTAACGCGGGCTTTGCCGGCTATCTCGGGATTCCTCATGTGCCGCGCTCCGGCGAGCTTGCGATCATCTGCGGCGCGGTCATCGGCGCGGGTCTTGGCTTCCTCTGGTTTAACGCGCCGCCCGCGCAGATCTTCATGGGCGATACCGGCTCGCTTTCGCTCGGCGCGCTGCTTGCGACCGTCGCGGTCGCGACCAAGCACGAGATCGTGCTTGCGGTGGTCGGCGGGCTCTTCGTGCTCGAAGCCGTTTCCGTGATCGTGCAGGTGATCTCCTTCAAGCTCACGGGAAAGCGCATCTTCAAGATGGCGCCGATCCATCATCATTTCGAGCAGCTCGGCTGGACCGAGGCGCAGGTCGTGATCCGCTTCTGGGTGATCGCGGTCGTGCTGGCGCTAGTCGGCCTGTCGACGCTGAAGCTGCGCTGAGCGCCGTGCGGGCATGACTCCCGTAACGACATTTCGCGGCAAAACCGTCGCGGTGTTCGGTCTCGGCGCGAGCGGCATCGCGACCGCGCAGGCTTTGCTTGCAGGCGGCGCGAAAGTGATCGCCTGGGACGACACGCCGAGGAGCGTCGAGAAAGCGCGCACGGCCGGAATTGAAGTGCAGGACCTTCGCGAGATCGACTGGAGCGGCGTCGCCGCGCTCGTGCTTGCGCCGGGCGTGCCGCTAACGCATCCGGCGCCCCACTGGACCGTCGGGCTTGCCCGCAATGCCGCGGTCGAAGTAATCGGCGACATCGAGCTTTTCTGCCGCGAGCGCAGGGCGATCGCGCCGAACGCTCCTTTCGTTGCGATCACCGGCACCAACGGCAAGTCGACCACGACGGCGCTGATCGCGCACATCCTGCAAAGCGCGGGGCGCGAGGTCGCGCTCGGCGGCAATCTTGGCACGCCGATCCTTGCGCTGAACCCGCCATCCATGTCGCGGGTGCATGTGATCGAGTGCTCGTCGTTCCAGATCGATCTTGCGCCCTCGCTCAATCCGCTGGTCGGCGTGATGCTCAATCTCTCGCCCGATCACATCGACCGGCACGGCACGTTCGAGAATTACGCGGCGGTGAAAGCCCGGCTGATCGCAGGCGTGCAGGCAAGCGGCACTGCGGTGATCGGCGTCGATGACAACGCTTCGGCCGCGATCGCCGACCGTGCGGAACGCGCGGGCACGCGGGTGGTCCGGGTTTCCGTGCGCCGGCCGTTGTCGGACGGAATTTTTCTCGACGGCGAGCGCGTGACCTTCGCGCAGGCCGGCGCGAATGTTTTCTCCGCGCCGCTGACGGGCATCGGCAGCCTGCGCGGCACGCATAACGCCCAGAACGCCGCCTGCGCATTTGCGGCGGTCGATGCGCTTGGCATTCCCTATGAGCGGATCGCGGCGGCGCTGAAATCCTTTCCCGGCCTGGCGCACCGCATGGAGGAAGTTGCCCGCAAGGGGAACGTGCTGTTCATCAACGACTCCAAGGCGACCAATGCCGATGCCGCGGCCCGCGCGCTCGCCAGCTTTACGGAGATTTTCTGGATCGCCGGCGGCAAGCCGAAAGAGGGCGGGTTGGCCGGGCTCGAGGGCTATTTCCCGCGGATCAGGAAGGCCTATCTGATCGGGGAGTCGGCCGAGGCGTTCTCCCGCCAGCTCGGCGCGGTTCCGCATGTGATTTCCGGCACGTTGGACAAGGCGCTCACAGAGGCCGCGCGCGACGCGGAGGCCTCGAATTTACAGCATCCGGTGGTGCTGCTTTCGCCGGCCTGCGCCTCCTACGACCAGTTCCCGAACTTCGAGGTCCGGGGAGATACGTTCCGTTCACTGGTTCTGTCTATGGTCCGTTAAGGACGTAGAGGACTGGAATTCCGTGGTTTCGCGCGCACAACGAACGCTGTTCGGCGAATGGTGGTGGACGGTCGATCGCCTTCTTCTCGGGGCGCTGTTTGCCATCGTGCTTTTCGGCATCATTCTGCTGCTGGCGGCCTCGCCGCCGCTTGCGACCAGGCTCGGCGTCGATCCGTTCTTCTTCGTGCACCGTCAGGCGCTCTATCTGATGCCGGCGATCGTCGTGCTGATCGCGACTTCGATGCTGGACCCGCGGCAGATCCGGCGCGTGGCGCTTCTGGTTTTTGCCGTGAGCGTCGTGCTCGTTGCGCTCACACCGCTGGTCGGTGCGGAGATCAAGGGTGCGCGGCGCTGGCTTTCGATTTTCGGCTTCAGCCTGCAGCCGTCCGAGTTTCTCAAGCCCGCTTTCATCGTGCTGACGGCGTGGGTGTTTTCCGAAGCGAAGCGCAATCCGCAGATGCCTTCGACCACGATCGCGCTCGCATCGCTCGGCGCGGTGGTGTTTCTCCTCGTGCGCCAGCCCGATTTCGGGCAGACCGTGCTGATTGCGATGGTCTGGTGCGCGTTGTTCTTCGTCTCGGGCCTGCGCTGGATCTGGGTCGGCGGCATCGGTGGTGCGGCGCTGTCCGCGCTGGTCGTCGCCTATTACTCGATCCACCATGTGCGCTCGCGCATCGACCGCTTCATCAATCCGGAATCCGGCGACACCTTCCAGATTGATACCGCGATCGAATCCTTCATGCGTGGCGGCTGGCTCGGCCGCGGGCCGGGCGAGGGCACGGTCAAGCGCATCCTGCCGGACGGTCATGCCGACTTCATCTTCGCGGTGGCGGCGGAAGAATTCGGCATCGTGCTCTGTTTGATTCTGGTTGCGCTGTTTTCCTTCGTGGTGTTGCGCTCGCTGTGGCACGCCTCGCGAGAGGAGGACCCCTTCGTGCGGCTCGCGATCTCGGGCATTGCGCTATTGTTCGGCTTGCAGTCCTCGATCGCGATGGCGGTGAACCTGCACCTCATTCCGTCGAAGGGCATGACGCTGCCGTTCGTTTCCTATGGCGGCTCTTCGCTGATTTCGCTGGCCTTCGGCATGGGAATGCTGATTGCGCTCACGCGCAAACATCCGCGGCTGCGTGACGTCGAAGACTACGAAGCGGAAGGCGCGCGCGCATGAGCGACGGCGCGAAAGCGCCGCTGATCTTGCTTGCGGCGGGCGGTACGGGCGGGCATCTCTTTCCCGCCGAGGCGCTTGCCAATGTGCTTGTTGCTCGCGGCTTCCGCGTCGATCTGGTCACCGATCACCGTGTCTCCGCCTATCTCGGCCGCTTTCCGGCCGGTGAGGTGCATGTCGTGCCCGCGGATACGCTGCGCGGCAGCAATCCCTTGCGGCTCCTGCTCACGCTGTTGCGGCTGGGCATCGGCACGCTGCGTTCGCTGTTTCTGTTGCTGAAGCTGCGCCCCAAAGCGGTGGTCGGTTTCGGCGGCTATCCGACGCTGCCGCCGATGTTCGCGGCGAGGCTCCTGTTCATTCCGACCGTGATCCATGACGCGAATGCCGTGATGGGGCGCGCGAACCGCCTGATCGCGAAATTCTCGAGCGCGATCGCGACCGGCTATCCGCGCGTCGTGGATTCTTCGCTCGAAACCAAGGCGACCCATACCGGCAATCCGATCCGGCCTGCCGTCGCGGCTGCTGCAGCGGCGGAGTATCCGCTGCTCGACGCGACGTCGCCGTTGCGTCTCGTCGTTTTCGGCGGCAGCCAGGGCGCGCGCGTGATGAGCGAGATCGTGCCTGTAGCGACCGCGAAGCTCGACGAAACGCTGCGGGCCCGGCTCGACGTCGTGCAACAGTGCCGCGAGGAAGATCTGGCCGAGGTGCAAGGTGCCTATCGACAGAGCGGCATCAAGGTGGAGCTTGCGCCGTTCTTCTCCGATCTGCCTGCGCGAATCGCCGCCGCGCATCTGGTCATCGGCCGCTCCGGTGCAGGCACGGTTTCGGAGCTTGCCGTCATCGGCCGTCCCTCGATTCTGGTGCCGCTGCCCGGCGCGATCGATCAGGACCAGCTTGCCAACGCTAGGTCGCTCGCCTCCGTCGGCGGCGCGCTGTTGATCCCGCAGCCCGAATTCACGCCCGAGCGCCTTGCCTCCGAATTGACGCGATTGTTCTCCGATGCTGCGACGCTGCCGGCGATGGCGAAAGCCGCGAAGGCGGAAGGCCGGGTCGATGCCGCCGAGCGGCTTGCCGATCTGGTGCTCAAGGTGGCAGGAGTGACGCCACGATAACCGGCGCGGATTCTGAATGAAGCTTCCCCTCAAACTCGGCACGATCCATTTCATCGGCATCGGCGGCATCGGCATGTCGGGCATCGCCGAGGTGCTTGCCAATCTCGGCTACTCCGTGCGCGGCTCGGATGTCTCCGACAGCGCGAACGTGAAACGCCTGCGCGAACATGGCATCGAGGTTGCGGTCGGCCACAAGGCCGAGAACGTCGAGGGTGTGGAAGTCGTGGTCGTTTCCTCCGCGATCAAGCGCGACAACCCGGAACTGATGGCGGCCCGCGCCAAGCGCCTGCCGGTGGTGCGCCGCGCGGAAATGATCGCCGAACTGATGCGGCTGAAATCCTGCATCGCGATCGCCGGCACGCACGGCAAAACCACGACCACCTCGATGGTGGCAGCCCTCCTCGATGGAGGCGGGTTCGATCCGACCGTCATCAATGGCGGCATCATCAACGCCTACGGCACCAATGCGCGGCTCGGCACCGGCGACTGGATGGTGGTCGAGGCCGACGAATCCGACGGGACCTTCCTGAAGCTGCCCGCGAATGTCGCGGTCGTGACCAATGTCGACCCCGAGCATCTCGATCACTTCGGCACCTTCGACGCGGTGAAGAAGGCGTTTCGCTCGTTCGTGGAGAACGTGCCGTTCTACGGCTTTGCCGTCATGTGCATCGATCATCCGGTGGTGCAGGACCTCGTCGGCACGATCTCGGATCGGCGCGTCATTACCTATGGCGAGAATCCGCAGGCCGATGCGCGGCTGGTCGACGTGCGGCTGGACGGCGGGATTGCGCAATTCGGCGTGTTGTTTCAGGCGCGCGAGGGCCGCGCCGAACACCACATCAGAAATCTGAAACTGCCGATGCCCGGTCATCACAATGCGCTGAACGCCACTGCGGCGATTGCGGTCGCGCATGAACTCGGCATTGGCGACGACAAGATCCGCGCCGGGCTTGCCGGCTTCGGCGGCGTGAAGCGCCGCTTCACCAGAACCGGCGAGTGGAACGGCGCGATCATCTTCGACGATTACGGGCACCATCCGGTAGAGATCGCGGCCGTGTTGAAGGCCGCCCGCGCTTCCACGCAGGGGCGTGTGATCGCGGTGGTGCAGCCGCATCGCTATACGCGATTGCAGGCGCTGTTCGATCAGTTCTGCACCTGTTTCAACGACGCCGATCACGTCATCGTGGCGCCGGTCTATCCGGCGGGCGAAGCGCCGATCCCGGGCTTCGATCGTGACGCGCTGGTGGCCGGCATGCGCTCCCGCGGGCACCGCGACGCGCAACCACTCGAAGGGCCGGAACAACTTGCGGGCAAGATTGCTTCGCTGGCGAAACAGGGCGACTACGTCGTGCTGCTCGGCGCGGGCAATATCACGCAATGGGCTTATGCCTTGCCCGGCGAACTGGCGGCTAAGCAGTAATGGCGTTTCCCGATCTCCTGCCGGAGTTACAGGCCGCGGCCCCGAAGCTGCGCGGACGCCTGCTCGCAAACGAGGTGCTTGCGCCGATCACGTGGTTTCGTGTCGGTGGTCCGGCGCAGATTCTGTTCACTCCCGCGGACGAAGAAGATCTTGCTTACTTTCTTGGCTGCATCCCGGATCATCCGGTCACGGTGATCGGCCTCGGTTCGAACCTGATCGTTCGCGACGGTGGCGTGCCGGGTATCGTCGTCCGTCTCGCGCGCGGCTTCAACGAGGTGAAAGTCGAGGGTGATCTGGTCATCGCCGGCACCGCCGTTCCCGACGTGAAGGTGGCGCGCGCGGCGGCCGATGCGGCGCTCGCGGGCCTTGCGTTCTATCGCGGCGTGCCGGGCGCGATCGGCGGGGCGCTGCGCATGAACGCCGGCGCTTATGGCGGCGAGACGAAGGACGCGTTGATCGAAGCACGGGCCATCGACCGCAAGGGCGCGCTGCACGTGCTCTCGAATGCCGACATGGGATTCACCTATCGTCACTCCTCGCCGCCGGATGATTACATTTTCACGCGCGCCGTTTATCGCGGCACGCCCGGCGATGCGGCGGCGATTGCCGCAGAAATGGATTCGATCACCGAACGGCGCGAGGCGACGCAGCCGATCAAAAGCCGTACCGGCGGCTCCACCTTCAAGAATCCTCCCGGTCACAAGTCGTGGCAGTTGATCGACGCTGCCGGCTGCCGCGGCCTTGTCGTCGGTGACGCGCAGGTTTCGGAACTGCATTGCAACTTCCTCATCAATCGCGGCAACGCGACAGCGGCCGATGTCGAAAATCTCGGCGAGGAAGTCCGCCGCCGCGTGAAGGAACATGCGGGCGTGCAACTGGAATGGGAAATCAAGCGAATCGGCGTGACACCCGATAAGGTTCCGGCATGACAAAACACGTCGCGGTGCTGATGGGCGGCTGGTCGGCGGAGCGGGAAGTCTCGCTGCGTTCGGGAAAAGCCTGCGCTGATGCGCTGGAAGGCGAAGGCTATCGCGTGACCCGCGTGGACGTGCAGCGCAACGTCGCGCAGGTGCTCGCCGAACTGAAGCCGGCTGTCGCCTTCAACGTGTTGCATGGCGTGCCGGGCGAAGACGGCACCATTCAGGGCGTGCTGGAAGTGCTCGGCATCCCCTATACGCATTCCGGCGTGCTTTCCTCCGCGCTTTCCATGGACAAGGCGCAGGCGCGAATCATCATGGCCAATGCCGGGGTTCCGGTGGCGGAGGGCCGGGTCGTGACCCGCGCCGAGGCCGCAAGGGAACATGTGCTGCCGCGTCCCTATGTGCTGAAGCCGGTGGCCGAAGGTTCCAGCGTCGGGGTCTTCATCGTAACGGAGGAGCACCAGCATCCGCCGCAGGAGCTGACCCGGCCTGACTGGAAGCACGGCGAAACCCTGCTGGCAGAACGCTATATCCCCGGAATGGAACTCACCTGCGCGGTCATGGGCGAGGAAGCGCTGGACGTGATCGAGATCGAGGCCACGACCCGCTTCTATGATTACGAGGCCAAATACGCTCCCGGCGGCTCCCGCCACATTCTTCCGGCAAGAATTAAACCGAATATTTACCAGGAAGCGCAGATTCTGGCCCTTAAGGCGCACCGCGCCCTCGGCTGCCGGGGAATTAGCCGGGCGGATTTCCGCTTTGATAACCGTGAAGACGGTTCAGGCGGGCTTTTCTGCCTCGAAGTGAACACCCAACCCGGAATGACCGAGACCTCGCTGGTGCCCGAACTTGCCGCCTATCGCGGCATGTCATTTGGCGGGCTAGTGCGATGGATCGTGGAGGACGCTTCCCTGAACCGATAAGCCACCGGGCTTCCCCGGCGGGTGTGCTGTCGGCTGCGTCTCCCTCAAAGTTCTCGCTGTTTTTCCGTCGCGTTGTCGTCAACCTCTCGCACAGAAAATCCGTCCGGGTCGCGGAAGTATTCCTCACCTTCGCCGTGATCGGCGGCGCGGCGCTGTTCGGCACCGTGCGCGGCGGACATACGCCGGTCGTGGGCGAATTCCTCAAGGATGTCGGCGACCGTATCGCCTATGTCGCGGGCTTCGAGATCGTCGATGCCGACGTGCGCGGACACAATCGGCTGCGCCGCGAGCAAATCCTGACTGCCGCCGGCATCACGCCGCATACTTCGCTGGTCCTGCTCAACGCCGATGTTGCGCGCGACAAGCTCAAGACCAATCCCTGGATCGCCGATGCCGTGGTCCGCAAATTCTATCCGAACCGCATCGAGATCGAAGTCACCGAACGCGAAGCCTTTGCGCTGTGGCAGCGCGACGGCAAGCTCGCGATCGTGGCGCGCGACGGCACCGTGCTCGAGGAAATCACTTCCGGCCGCCCGGAGAAGCTTCCGCTCGTGGTCGGCGAGGGCGCCGCAAAAACGGCGGCCGAGTTTCTTTCGGTGCTCGACCGCTTTCCCGCGATCAAGGCGGATGTCTATGGCGCGGTCCTGATCGCGGAGCGGCGCTGGAATTTGCGCATGAAGAATGGCGTCGACGTGCGGCTTCCCGAGCACGACATGATCGTGGCTTTCGAGGCGCTGCAAAAACTCGCGCAGGAGCAGAAGGTTTTCTCGCGCGACATCGAGATGATCGATCTGCGCATTCCCGGTCAGGTCGTGGTGCGCATGTCGCCGGCGGCGGCTGCCGCCTATGACGCGCAACGCAAGCCGACGAAGACGCGAGGTGCATCATGAGTGCGCTGGTTCGCGGTCTTGCTCCGCGCATGAAGCCCATCGGCAACAAGCGCTCGACCATCGTTGCCGCGCTCGACATCGGCACCAGCAAGGTCGCCTGCGTGATCGCGCGGCTGAAAACCGAGCGCGGGCCGGATATGCCGCGCAACCGCAGCCACGCGGTGGACGTCATCGGGCTCGGCTTCACGCGCTCGCATGGCATCAAGGCGGGAACGGTCGTGGACATCGAGGCGGCGGAAGAATCGATCCGCCGCGCGGTGGACAAGGCCGAGCGCGCAGCGAAGGTCGAGATCGCTTCGGTCATTCTCTCGGTGACGGGCGGGCGGCTCGGCAGCGAGTCTTTCGCAGCTGCCGTACGCGTGCCGGGCAGTGCCGTCGAAGGCGGCGACATCGCCCGCGTGCTGGACGCGGCGAGCCTGCATTCCGTGCGTGATGGACGCGCGGTGCTGCATTCGATTCCGATCGCCTATCACCTGGACGACGTGTCCAACATTCAGGATCCGCGCGGCATGCTCGGCCGCGACCTGTCGGTCGATCTGCATGTCGCGACTGCCGATTATCCGGCATTGCAGAACCTCATTCTTTGCGTCGAGCGGTGTCATCTGTCGGTGGAAGGCATGGTCGCGGCGCCCTACGCCGCCGGCATCGCCGCGCTTTCCGACGATGAGGCCGAGCTCGGTGCGACCGTGATCGATCTCGGCGCCGGCACCACGACGCTTGCCGCCTTCATCAACGATACCTGCGTGCACATGGATGCGATCGCGGTCGGCAGCTACAACGTCACGCTCGATCTCGCGCGCGGACTTTCGACCAAGCTCTCGGAAGCCGAGCGCATCAAGACGCTTTACGGCGACGTGATCGAAGGCAGTTCCGATCACATCGATCTGATTATGGTGCCGGCAATTGATGGTACCGGCGCGGGTCTCGGACATTCGGCGACCCGCGCACAGGTCATCCGCATCGTGCGTGCGCGCATCGACGAGATTTTCGAGATGCTGCACGAGCGCATGTCTGCGGCCGGAATTCTCAATCTCACCGGACGGCGCATCGTGCTGACCGGTGGCGGCGCTCAACTCGGCGGGCTCGGAGAGCTTGCGAGCCGGGTGTTCGGTGCAAGCGTGCGCGTTGCCGCACCCCGCGCGATCCGGGGACTGCATCACGCCGCGCAAACGCCGGCTTTCGCGGTGGCGGCGGGACTGGCTGCCTATCCGCAATTCGCAGAACGCGAACATTTCGAACCGCGGCGTCGGCTCGCGCCGCAAGAAGGCAACTATCTCCGGCGTGTCGGGCGCTGGATCAAGGAAAGTTTCTAGATGATCGAAGATAACGTGCCGGCGGTTTCCGGCAATCAAGGTTCAGTAAGCACGGCTGCGGCCGCGGCAAGAGGTGACGCAATGACCATCAATCTGCAGATGCCGGACATCCGGGAATTGAAGCCGCACATCACCGTGTTCGGTGTCGGCGGCGCCGGCGGCAACGCCGTCAACAACATGATTGCGGCAGGCCTTCAGGGCTGCGAATTCGTCGTTGCCAACACCGACGCGCAGGCGCTGACCTCGTCGAAATGCGAGCGCGTGATCCAGATGGGTCTCGATGCGACGCAGGGCCTCGGCGCCGGATCGCATCCGGAAGTGGGAAAAAGTGCCGCCGAAGAAGCGATCGCGGAAGTGCGCGACATGCTCCAGGGAGTGCACATGGTGTTCGTGACCGCGGGCATGGGCGGCGGCACCGGCACGGGTGCGGCGCCGGTGATCGCGCGGGTTGCGAAAGAACTCGGCATTCTCACGGTCGGCGTCGTGACGAAGCCCTTCGACTTCGAAGGCTCGCGGCGCATGAAGCTTGCGGAATCCGGCATCACCGAGCTTTCCAAGCACGTCGATACCCTGATCGTGATTCCGAACCAGAACCTGTTCCGGGTCGCGAACAAGGAAACCACTTTCGCCGACGCCTTCGCGATAGCGGATCAGGTGCTCTATTCGGGCGTCGCCTGCATCACCGACCTCATGGTCAAGGAAGGCCTGATCAATCTCGACTTCGCCGACGTCCGCTCG
>JAEZFA010000233.1 GCA_023417665.1 Pseudomonadota bacterium
CCTCGCGCGAGAGCCCGCCGCCGCCATATTCCTTCGGCCACATGGGCACGGTCCAGCCGCGCGCCGCCATGCGTTCGAGCCAGACTTTCTGGTCGTCGGACTGGAATTGCCAGTTGCGGCCGCCCCAGCAGATGTCGGGCTCGCCGCGCGAGGGTTTGCGCATCCCGGGCGGGCAGTTCTCTGCAAGCCAGGCTCTCGTTTCGCTACGGAATGTTTCGAGCGACATGCTGGTCCTCCCAGGGGCCGGCGCTTTGATCTTCTTGTTGATCGATTTCTTAGCGCGCCGTCGAGGGTCCGGGAAGCCCGCGCCTATAAAAACGGCACGAGTTTCGCATGGCGGAAGCGGGTTTACGTCGCGTTCTCTTTGCGTGGCCGAATCCGCTAGAGTGGGAATGGAAATGATATCTCGGGGGCAGGGCCGCGTGAGTGAGACCGTAGCAGAGATCGTGGCCGCGCATCGGGCCGGATCCACAAAGCCGGAAGAGACCGTGGCGCGAAGCTTCGCGCGTATTCGCGAGCACGGCGATCCGGCAATCTTTATCTCGCTCGCCGACGAGGCGGCGGCGCTGCGGCAGGCTGCTGCACTGAACCCGGCCGATGCATCGGACCTGCCGCTTTACGGCGTGCCGGTCGCAGTCAAGGACAACATTGACGTAGCGGGTTTGCCGACGACAGCGGCCTGTCCGGCTTTTTCCTACATCCCGGAGCGGGATGCAGCCGTCGTTGCGAAGCTGCGGGCGGCCGGTGCGATCGTGATTGGCAAGACCAATCTCGATCAGTTCGCAACCGGACTGGTCGGCGTTCGCTCGCCTTACGGCGTGCCGAAGAATCCGCTCAATCCGGCGCTCGTTCCCGGCGGCTCGAGTTCAGGCTCGGCGGTCGCCGTGAGCGCGGGCCTCGTGCCGCTCGCGCTCGGCACCGATACGGCGGGTTCGGGCCGCGTGCCCGCAGGGCTGAACAACCTTGTTGGCCTTAAACCGACGCTGGGTCTTGTCTCGACCTCCGGTGTTGTTCCCGCTTGCCGCTCGCTGGATTGCGTGTCGATCTTCGCGCTCACGGCCGACGATGCGTGGACCGCGCTTGCTGCGATTGCCGGCTACGATGAAAGCGATTCCTATTCGCGGGAAATCCTTCTCGATGCGCCCGGGCTGTTACCGGCTTCCTTCACAATCGGCGTTCCGCGAGAAGCCGACCGGCTGTTCTTTGGTGACAGGCGCGCGGAGACGGCCTTCGAGCAGTCGATCGAATTGGCAAAGTCGACCGGCGCGAGCATTGTCGAGCTTGATTTTTCGCATCTGATCGAGGCCGCGCGGCTCCTCTATGGCGGCCCATGGGTCGCGGAGCGCACTGCCGCGGTGGGCGATTTCATCGCGGCCCATCCGGAAGAAATCTTTCCGGTCACGCGCGAGATCATCGCAGGCGGCGACGGAGTGAATGCAGTCGATGCCTTCAAGGCATTTTACCGCATGCAGGATTTGCGCGTTCTCGCGCGGAAGACCATGGCGCAGGTGGACTTCCTGATGGTGCCGACGACGCCGGCAGCCTACACGGTGGCCGAGGTCGAGGCCGATCCGATCCGGCTCAATTCCAACCTCGGCACTTACACGAATTTCGTGAACCTGATGGATCTTTCCGGACTCGCGGTGCCCGCGGTCTTTGCCGACGACGGCACGCCGTTCGGCGTTACCTTTCTTGCGAAAGCAGGCGAGGATGCCAGGCTTGCGAGCATCGGCCGGGTCTTCCATGCAAAAAGCGGATTGCCGCTCGGTGGCTTGAAGACCGCGCCGCAACCGCTGCAGGAGCTTCGCGCAACGAAACCCGGCGACATCGAAATCGCCGTGATCGGCGCGCATCTCTCCGGAATGGCGCTCAATCACGAAGTAACGGGATTGGGCGGAACGTTCGTCGCCGCGCGCAAAACCGCCGCGGATTATCGGCTGTTCGCGCTTGCGGGCGACGGACCCGCGCGGCCGGGCATGCTGCGGGTCGCTCCGGGAGAAGGCGCAAAGATCGAAGCGGAAATCTGGTCGCTGCCCGCCGAGGCCTTTGGCAAGTTCGTTGCGGCAATTCCGTCACCGCTTTCGATCGGCACGGTTCGTTTCGACGACGGCAGTGCCGCCAAGGGCTTTCTTGTCGAAGCCGAAGCCGTGCGCAACGCGCAGGAGATTTCTTCTTTCGGCGGCTGGCGCAACTTCATCGAAAGCCGCCGCAAGACGGCATAGTCCAAAATCGCACGATTAAAGCGAGCGAAGATAGGCTTCGTATTCGTCGAACACCGTCATGAGGTGATCGCGCATCGCTTTCTGTGCTTCCGCTGCGTCGGCACGCAGGATCGCATTCACGACGCGATCGTGTTCGTCATGCGATTTGGCGAGGCGGCCGAGATTGCGGAATTGCGCGCGGCGGAACGGCTGCACGCGAATGCGCGTCGTCAGCGTAAGTTCTGCCAGATAGGCGTTATGCGCGCCGGCATAAATTGTGCCGTGAAAAAGCTGATTGGTTTCGTGATAGTTCTGCGGATCGCCTTCGCGGATAAGCTGCCGCAGTTCTTCATGGACCTGCTCGAGTCCGGTGCGTTCCGACGCGGTCATGCGCTCCGCCGCGTAGTGCGCGCAGAGCCCTTCCAGTTCAGCCATGACTTCGAACATGCCGATCAGATCTTCATGGCTGGGCTGCGCGACGATGGCGGCGCGGTGCGGCCGGGCATCGACGAGGCCGCTCGCGGCGAGCTGTCGGATCGCTTCGCGCACCGGCGTGCGCGACACGCTGAAGCGCGCGGCGATTGCGGTTTCGTCGAGCGTTGCGCCGGGTGGAATTTTTCCGCGCACGATTTCGTCGGCGAGCACCTGCCGCAGTTCGTCCGCGCGGGTGAGGCGGATCGGTGCGCTGCTTTCGGCGTTCTGCTTGAGACCGTTCGTCATGCTCATGCCGGTGGTCGGTCCATGAGGCTGACATGCGCGGAAACCACGCGCCAGCCGGCTGGGGTCCGCATCCAGGTCTGGCTCTGTCTGCCGATCTTGGTGCCGTCCTGTCGGACGAACAACGTGTTAGCGGTGGCGAAGTCATCGCCGTAGGTCGTGATCTGCGTGCGCTGTAGCGTTCTCGCAAGACCGGCGGGAGAGCGTCCTGCGCGAAAGGCTTTGATCTCGTCATAGCCGTAGAGCACTTCGGTGACGCCGTAACGGATCGTTTCGGGGCTGTCCCAGAACGACTCGTCGAGCGTGGCGACGTCGTTGCTGACGAGCGCATCCTCATAGCGGGCGAAGGCGGCGCTGACTTCGGCGTGAATTTTCGGATCGTTGATTTTCATGCTTTCGCTCAGAATGGCGCCGGCCGCGCGCCGCAGACGCCGTCTTTTTCCAGTTGATAGGCGACACGGAGCGCGAGGTCTTCGCGCCAGGGCGGCGCGATAACCTGCACGCCGATCGGCAATCCGTCGTCGGGCCACACCGGGACCACGCATACCGGAAGTCCGATGAAGGAAATCGGCTGCGTGTAAATACCGATATTCGGCCGCACGAGAAG
>JAEZFA010000243.1 GCA_023417665.1 Pseudomonadota bacterium
GTGCATGTCGGCCGCCTGCGCAAGGCACTCAACCGCCCGCGCCAGCCGGACCCGATCCGCACCGTGCGCGGCTCCGGCTATTCCTTCAACGAGCGCTTTGCCGAAAGCGCGGCCTAGAACCGCGCGCTGCGAAGCAAGGTCGAAAAAAAGAAAAACCCCGGAAAAGCGAGACCGCTTTTCCGGGGTTTCGTTTCTTGCCTGGAACTTGGCCTTAGCGCCCTTGCGCGGCTGCCCGGCGCTCGCGCCGGCGATCAGCCAGCGGCTGATAGGCGACGCGCGCGTGATAGGGGCAATAGACCACGCCTGCTTTGGGCTTGGCGCCGCAATAGCCGAAGTCTTCGGCTCCCGGATCGCCCACCGGCCAGCGGCAGGTGCTCTCATTCAGTTCGGTAATTGAAACCCGCGGTCCGATCGGCACCACGTTTGCAAGCGGATCCGCCTCCACCTCCACCTGACGTTCGTAGTCGGGCGCGAGTGCGGTGTTTCCCTGAAAGCGCATGCGCGGGCGCATCACGCCGGTCGAGGCGCGCGGCTTGCGGATGCGCGGCACCGAGGAGGACGGCTTGGCACGGCCGGAAAGCTGCAGCCGGTGTACCTTGCCGATGACCGCATTGCGGGTAATGCCGCCGAGTTCGGCAGCAATTTGACTCGCCGATAGGCCATCGGCCCAGAGTTTGCGGAGCAGCTCCACTCTTTCGTCGGTCCAGCTCATTCTTCTTGTTCCCCTGTTCCCGGGGTGCAGCCTGGGTCCGGGCGGAATCCTTCCGCGCTCTCCGGAATCGGGGTTTTCCCCGTCTCCCGGACTGACCGTTCACGCTTCACCGAGGGTCGTCCGCCGCACGATATGTCGTATTCGACGGAAAAAACGCTACAATAGGCAGACTCGGCGCTTCAAGAGTCCGCAGCCTGTAAGGCCATTTTCCCCACAGTTGTGACGGTTTCGAGTCGGCGGGAGCGTGGTTGAATGGTGCGGGCACCCGTTGTACATAGGGTGAACCAGCTTCAGGATGGTCTGCCGCGCCGCTCGTAATGGGCGGCAGATTTCGTTTTGGGGCTCGAAACACGAGGGAACCGGAGGCGCATGCCATGATCGCGCCCGTACTGCCGACCTACGCGCGCGCCGACATCAGCTTCGAGCGCGGCGAAGGCGCTTGGCTGACCTCGACCGACGGCAAAAAGTATCTCGATTTCGGTTCCGGCGTTGCCGTGAACGCGCTCGGCCATGCGCATCCGGCGCTGGTCAAGGCGCTGACCGAACAGGCGCAGAAACTCTGGCACGTCTCGAACCTGTACAAGATTCCCGAAGGCGAGAAGCTCGCTAGACGGCTGACCGAGCACACCTTCGCCGATACCGCGTTCTTCCAGAACTCCGGCGCCGAAGCCATGGAATGCTCGATCAAGATGGCGCGGAAGTATCAGGCCGTCTCCGGCGCGCCCGAGCGGAATCAGATCATCACCTTCGACGGCGCCTTCCACGGCCGGACGCTGGCGACCATCGCGGCTACCGGCAACGAGAAATATCTCGAAGGCTTCGGACCGCGCATGCCCGGCTTCGTGCAGGTGAAGTTCGGCGATCTCGACGCCGTGAAGAAAGCGATCATCAAGGAAACCGCCGCGATCCTGATCGAACCGATTCAGGGCGAGGGCGGCATCCGCGTGCCGCCGCCGGGCTTCCTTAAAAGCCTGCGCGAGCTTTGCGACCTGAACGGCCTGCTGCTCATTTTCGACGAAGTGCAGACCGGCGTGGGACGCACCGGAAAACTCTTTGCCTATGAATGGACCGGCGCGAAACCGGACATCATGGCGGTGGCGAAGGGGATCGGCGGCGGCTTTCCGCTCGGCATCTGTCTTGCGACCGCGGAAGCCGGAAAAGGCATGACGCCCGGTACCCATGGCTCGACCTTTGGCGGCAATCCGCTTGCCATGGCGGTTGCGAATGCGGTGCTGGACGAGGTGCTCGCTCCCGGATTTCTCGAGCATGTGCAGCAGATGAGCCTGTTCGCAAAACAGCGTCTCGCCGAGCTCAAGGACACGCACAAGAACATCATCGCCGAAGTGCGCGGCGAGGGGCTCTTGCTCGGGATCAAGACCGTGGTTCCGAACGGTGATTTCGTGAAGCAGGCGATCGGCGAAGGTCTTCTGACCGTCGCCGCCGGCGAGAACGTCGTGCGCCTCTTGCCGCCTTTGATCGTGACCGAGCGGGAAATCAACGAAGCGATCGGAAAGATGTCGGCGGCGTGCCGGAAACTGGAAGCGGCAACCACCAAGGGAGCCGCGTGATGGGTAACAATAGCGTGCAGCATTTCCTCGACCTGTCGGATTTCTCCGGCAAGAAACTGCGCGAGATTCTTTCGCTTGCCGCCGACCTGAAGGCGAAGCGCGCGCAGGATCCGAAGCGGCCGCTCGCCGGCCGCAAGCTTGCGATGATTTTCGAGAAGCCCTCGACGCGTACGCGCGTGTCCTTCGACGCCGCGATGTACGAACTCGGCGGTCATTCGATCATGCTGACCGGCGCGGAGATGCAGCTTGGCCGCGGCGAAACCATCGGCGACACCGCACGGGTGCTTTCGCGCTATGTCGATGCGATCATGATCCGCATTCTCAACCACAAGTCGCTGCAGGAGCTTGCCGCCCACGCCACCGTGCCGGTGATCAACGGCCTCACCAAGTTCTCGCATCCCTGTCAGGTGATGGCGGACGTGATGACGTTCGAGGAGCACAAGGGCTCGATCAAGGGCAAGAAGGTCGCCTGGACCGGCGATGCGAACAACGTGCTCACCTCCTGGGTCCATGCCGCGGCACGTTTCGATTTCGAGCTGAACGTGGCGACGCCGAAGGATTTCGCGCCGAAGCCCGTGGTTACGCGCTGGGCCAAGGAATCCGGCGCCGCGATCCGCTTCCTGCGCGATCCGGAAGCCGCGGTGGACGGCGCCGATTGCATCGTCACCGACACCTGGGTCTCGATGGGCGACAAGGAGGCCTCCCGCCGCCACAACATCCTGAAGCCCTATCAGGTCAATCGCACGCTGATGAAGCATGCGAAGCCGGATGCGATTTTCATGCATTGCCTGCCTGCCCATCGCGGCGAGGAAGTCACCGACGAGGTGATCGACGGGCCGCAGTCGGTCGTGTTCGACGAGGCCGAGAACCGGCTGCATGCGCAGAAGGGAATTCTGGCCTGGTGCATGGGAGCGCCGGCGGCATGAGCGCGGAAGAGCCCGCGCGTCTGCCGAGCCCGCTGCCCGACGACGACAAAGTTCTCCCCTTCGCCGTCGAGCCACTCGACGTGCGTGGCCGCATTGTCCGGCTCGGCCATGTGCTCGACGAGGCGCTGAAGAACCACAATTATCCGCCGCAGGTGCAGCGTGCCTTGTGCGAAGCAATCACGCTTGCCGTGCTGCTCGGCTCCACGCTCAAGGATGTCGGCCGCCTGATCCTGCAAACGCAGACCGACGGCGTGATCGACTTCATGGTGGTCGACGTGGTCGCGCCCGAAAAGGTTCGCGCCTATGCCCGCTTCAATCGCGAGCGGCTCGCGGACGCCGGCAAGGCATCGACCGGTGAACTGCTTGGCAATGGCCATCTGGCCATGACGGTCGAGACCGGCGACAACAACCAGCGTTATCAGGGCATTGTCGCGCTCTCCGGCACTTCGCTGGAAGACGCCGCGCACACTTACTTTCAGAATTCCGAGCAGATCCCGACCCGCGTCCGCCTCGCGGTCGGCGAGGAAATCCTGGCGGGCGAAAAGATGCGGCTCCGCGCCGGCGGGCTTCTGGTGCAGTTCCTTCCGCCCGAAGCGTCCCGCGCGCAGCAGAGCGATATCGACCCCGGCGACGCGCCGGAAGGCACGCCGAAGCACGAGATCAGAGAAGACGACGCCTGGGTCGAAGCGAAGTCGCTGGTCGAGACCATCGAGGATCACGAACTGCTCGACTCCTCGCTATCGAGCGAACGGCTGCTGTGGCGGCTGTTCAACGAACGCGGCGTGCGTGTGTTCGATCCCATGCCGGTTGAAGCGAAGTGCTCGTGCTCGCGCGAGCGGGTATACGACATGCTGAAAAGCTTCTCGAAGGAAGACCGCGACGGCATGGTCAAGGACGGCAAGATCGTCGTGACCTGCGAATTCTGCGGAAAAGTCTATCCGTTTGAGCCGGGCGAGGTAGAGACGGAAACGAAGTAATCGCATCGTCCCGGCCAAATACCGGCCAAGTGCATGGGAAGCGGAGACAGGCCATGAAAGTCTTGTTGAGAATCGCGCTTACCGTAACGCTTTTGAATTTTGCTCCGGCCTTCGCGCAGGCGCCAAAGCCCGAAGTTGCCTCGCCCGCTTTGCAAAAGGAATTCAATGCCTTCATCGGCAAATTCCGGGCGGCGCTGAAGGCGAACGATGCGTCCGCAGTCGCGGGGATGACAAAATTCCCGTTCGGGAGTAACGCCGCCGATGCGGCACAATTCCGCGCGAAGATTTATCCGAGCTTCTTCAACGCGAAGACACGCGCCTGCATCCAGCGGGGAAAAGCAGTCTACGACCGCGACGGGTTGAACAACGATAATTTCTTCATTTTCTGCGGCGACGACATCTTCGTCTTCACGAAGACCCCGGCAGGTTTCCTTTTCACCGAAATCGGCGTGAACGACTGAAACGTCGTTCCGGAACGTGCGTCGCGGTTCGCGCTAGTGCACCACGCGCTTCAGCGACGGCGCGTCGAGCGAGAAGGCCGGAACCTCGGCGTCGAAATCGTCGCCGTCTTCCGTCACCATCTGGTAGGTGCCGCGCATCAGGCCGGACGGTGTCTTCAGCGGCACGCCGCTGGTATATTCAAAGCGCTCGCCCTGATGCAGCAAGGGTTGCTTGCCGACGACGCCCGGGCCTTTCACCTCTTCGGTGCGGCCATGGGCGTCCGTGATCTGCCAGTGGCGCGAGACGAACTGCACCGTTTCCTCGCCGAGATTGACGATTTCGATCGTGTAAGCCCAGAAATATTCGCCCTCGTCCGGCGAGGAACGATCGGACGAATATTCCGGGGTCACCGTGACCTGAATGTTGCGGGTGGTGGCGCGATACATGCAGGCAATTCTATCAGAGTGCCGCGAGCCCGCGAGCGAGATCTTCGATCAGGTCGTCGGGGTGTTCGAGCCCCACCGACAGCCGCAAAAGACCTTCCCCGATCCCCATTTGCGCGCGGGCTTCCGGCGTGAAGCGCTGGTGCGTGGTCGTGCCGGGGTGGGTGATCAGGCTTTTCGCGTCGCCAAGATTGTTCGAGATGCGGATCAGCCGCAGCGCGTTGGCAAAGCGGAACGCCGCTTCGCGCTCGCCTTCGACTTCGAAGGAAAGCAGCGTCGAGCCGCCTTTCATCTGGCGTTTCGCAAGCTCGTATTGCGGGTGATCCTTGCGGAACGGATAGATCACCTTCTTCAGCTTCGGCTTGTCCGCGAGCCAGTCCGCGATCTTCGTCGCGTTGTCCTGCGCCTTCTCGACGCGAATTTGCAGCGTCTCGATTCCCTTCAGCAGCACCCAGGCATTGAACGGCGACATCGAAGGGCCGGTCTGGCGCATGAAGGTGTGCAGGTAGTCCTTGACGTATTTTTCCGAGGCGAGGATCGCGCCGCCAAGGCAGCGGCCCTGTCCGTCGATGTGCTTGGTCGCGGAATAGCAGACCACATCCGCGCCGAGCGCGAGCGGGCTTTGCAGCATAGGCGTCGCAAAGACGTTATCGACAATCAGGAGCGCGTTCGCGCGCTTGGAGATTTTTGCGATCGCGGCGATGTCGAGAATTTCCAGCGTCGGGTTGGTCGGGCTTTCGAGGAAGAAGGCTCTGGTCTCGGGCCGTACCGCATCTTCCCAGGCTTTCAGATCGGTGCCTTCCACCAGCGTGGAGGTGATGCCGAAGCGCGGCAGCAGTTCCTCGATCACATAGCGGCAGGAGCCGAACAGCGCATGCGCAGCCACGACGTGATCGCCGGCTTTGAGGAAACAAAGGAGCGACGCCGTCACCGCCGCCATGCCGGTCGCGGTCGCGCGCGCGGCTTCCGCGCCTTCGACCGCGCGGATGCGTTCCTCGAACATCGCGGTGGTCGGGTTCGAAAAGCGCGAATAGATGAAGCCGTCGTCTTCCCCGCGAAAGCGCGCAGCACTTTGCTCGGCGCTGTCGTAGACAAAGCTCTGGGTCAGATAGAGCGCTTCGGCATTCTCGCCGAATTGCGAGCGCAGGATGCCCGAATGGATCAGGCGGGTTTCCGGGCGCAGCGATGCGGCATCGGGAACGGGGCGGGGGGTCGAAACAGGCATTGACGCGGTCCTTCCAAACAAAAACCCGGCCGGGGGTTTAGCCCCATAAGCCGGGTGACACACGTCTCCCCGGCCTTTTAGCGAGTTGTTTTACGTGGCTGCAAGCCGGCCGGCTCAAATGACCACGAAGTGCGGGGATTATGCCGCCCGGGCGCTTGGCGTCAAGTTCGGGCTGTCCTAGGTGTTTTCGATGGATACCGCCGCCGTACACCGCCTCCCGCAAAGCGCCTCGCAGGGCATTCTGCCCGCGCGGGCGATCCGCGAACTTTGCGAGCGCAACGCCATCGTCGCCGAGCGCGACTTCGACGCCGATCAGGTCCAGCCCGCCTCGCTCGACCTGCGTCTCGGCGCGCGCGCCTGGCGCATCCGCGCGAGTTTTCTGCCTTCCGCCCGGACTCCTATTGCGGAGCGGCTCGAGGAACTCGCGCTGCATTCGATTTCGCTGAACGCCGACGGCACGGTGTTGGAAACCGGCTGCGTTTATATCGTCGAGGTGGAGGAGCAACTCGCGCTGCCCGAAGACATTGCCGCCGCGACCAATCCGAAAAGCTCGACCGGGCGGCTCGACGTCTTCACCCGCGTGATCGGCGACCGCGTGCCGGCTTTCGACACGATTCCGGCGGGCTACGAAGGACGCCTTTATCTCGAAATCGCGCCGCGCACCTTTCCGATCCTTGTCCGGCGCGGATCAAGGCTCTCGCAAATCCGCTTTCGGCGCGGCGAAGCCAAGCTCGACGTCAAGGATCTTGCGGCGTTGCAGGCGCGCGAAATGCTCGTGAACAGCGCCGAGCCCGATCTGCGCGGTGGCGGGGTCGCCGTTTCGGTTGACCTTTCCGACTTCGGCAAAGGCTATGCGGGCTTTCGCGCGAAGCGGCATACCGGCCTGATCGATGTCGACCGGCGGGCGGGCTACGACGTCATGGACTTCTGGGAGCCGATCGCAGCGCATCGGTCCCGCAGGCTCGTTCTCGACCCGGATGCGTTTTACATTCTTGCGTCTAAGGAGGCGGTGCATGTACCGCCGGATCATGCCGCCGAGATGGTGCCGTTCGATCCGCTGGTCGGCGAATTTCGTGTGCACTATGCCGGCTTCTTCGATCCGGGGTTTGGGCACGCTGCGGCCGGCGGCCATGGCGCCCGCGCGGTGCTGGAAGTGCGCTCCCGCGAAGTGCCGTTCATGCTCGAGGACGGGCAGATCGTCGGCCGTCTGATCTATGAGCGGCTCACCGAACGGCCGGAGAAGCTCTACGGCGAAGTCGGCTCGAACTATCAGGCGCAGGGCCTGAAGCTTTCCAAACATTTCAAGCCGGTCTAGGCCTGCCGTCACACTCGGGACTTGGCGGCGAGCGCTTTCACTTCCGCGCGGAGTTCGCGAATTTCCTTGAGCAGCAGCGATTCCTTCTCGCTCAGTTCCTCGAGCGCTTCCTGCTCCTCGCGATGCTCGCGCATTTCCGCTTCGCGGATCTTGTCGGCTTCGTTCTGCATCGCGGTCACGATGATCGCGATGAAGAGGTTCAGCACCGTGAAGGTCGTCGTAAGAATGTAGGGGATGAAGAACAGCCAGGCATACGGATGTTTCTCCATCACCTTGTTGGCGAGTTCGTTCCAGCCTTCGAGCGTCATCACCGTGAAGAGCGAATAGGCGGAGCGGCCCATGGTGCCGAACGCTTCCGGCGCGGCATCGGCGAACAGGTTCGTCGCCATGACGGCGAAGCAGTAATAGACCAGCGCAAGCAGGAACGCGATCGCGCCGATGCCGGGCATGGATTCGATCAGCCCGCCGACCACGCGACGCAAGGTCGGTACCGCCGACACCAGCCGCAGCACGCGCAGGATGCGCAACGCGCGCAGGACCGAAAGCGGCCCGGTCTGCGGCATCAGCGACAGCGTGACGACAATGAAGTCGAACACGTTCCATGGGTCGCGGAAGAAGCTGCGGCCGGTCACGATCAGCCGGACCCCCACCTCGACCACGAAAATTCCGAGCAGGATGTGATCGAGCGGATCGAGCAGCCAGCCGTAGCTGTTCATCAGTGTCTGGCTGGTTTCCAGCCCCAGCACCAACGCATTGAGCATGATGAGGACGGCAAGAATTCGTTCGGTCGTGCGATGCTCCAGGAAGTGCCGCGCACGTTCGATGGTTTCGCCGCCCCAGGTTGCCTGGATCATGCGTTTCGGATTTGCCGGCTTTGCCAAGGGAAACCACCTCACCAGACGGATGCCGCGGCATTAGAGCAGCGCGCGGGGACCGCGCAAGTGGTGGCTAACACTTGGTTGAAATTCGGGCGGCTAGAACAAAAGCCAGCGGGGCGTCCCGGCTTTGTAGTTTTCCCAGGCCGCGCCGAAGCGAGCGGCGAGATGCGCCTCTTCCCGCAAGATCGCGAGGTGAGGAGCAGAAGCGCCATGACGAGGGCCGCGAGCGAGTAATAGAGCAACAGCAGAGGGCGCCAGACCGGCGCCCTCTTTGCTTTTGACCGCTAGCCGCGCTTGTCGTTCAGTTCGGCGCGCAGCGAGGAAATCTCCGCACGCAGGGCGCGCAGCTCCGCGAACATCGCGGCCTGTTCGCTGCGCTCGTCCGCGGCTTTGTCCGCCATCTCCGCTTCGTGTTCGGATTGCATGGCGCTGACAACGATACCGATGAAGAGGTTGAGCACGGCAAAGGACGTGACCACGATATAGGGAATGAAGAACATCCACGCGTAAGGATGTTTCTCCATGACCGGCCGCACGATGCCGTCCGCCCAGGCTTCCAGCGTCATGATCTGGAAAAGCGTGAAGATCGAGGATGTGAGATTGCCGAAATAATTCGGGAAGTCCGCGCCGAACAGCTTCGTCGCCATGACGGCGAAAATGTAGAAGATCAGCAGCAGCAGTGCGACCACCGAGCCCATGCCGGGCAGCGCGCCGATCAGCCCGCCGACCACCCGCTTGAGCGAAGGCACGGCCGTGATGAGGCGCAACACGCGCAGAATCCGCAGGGCCCGCAGCACCTGCAGCGGTCCGGTTGCCGGGATCAATGCAATCGCGATCACGACGAAGTCGAAAATATTCCATGCATCGCGGAAGAAGGCGGTGCGCTGCACGAGCATTCGCGCGAGGATCTCCGCGACAAAAAGCCAGAGAATGATGAAATCGAGCCAGGACAGAAGCGGCCCGTAGACCGCGGTCACGGAAGGAAAGGTTTCGAGCCCCAGAATGATCGCGTTCAGCACGATCAGAAGCAGGATCGCGCGTTCGGTGTTGGGGTGCGTCACAATGGCTTTGAGCACGGGCGGGCGGGTCCAGTTTCGGCAACAAGAGATTGCGGATTCGCGCGCCATTATATCCGAAGGCAGACGGCGCAATCGCCGGCATTGCCGCGCTTCACAGGATTGCTATGCTGGCATCCGCGCGGGCGTAGTTCAGTGGTAGAACGACAGCTTCCCAAGCTGTATGTCGTGGGTTCGATTCCCATCGCCCGCTCCAGCCCCCTGAAGCGATAGTCACCGCGTCAGTGACCGACCCGTGGTCTTGTCGAACAGATGCACCGCGGCCGGGGCGATCGAAAGCCGTACTTCCTTGTTCTCGTAGGTCGTGCCCGAGGCCGGTACCGCGACGATGATCGGCGTGGCGCCGAAATTGCCGTGCAGGAGCCGGGTCGCACCGAGTTCTTCGACAAGTTCGGGCACGAAAGGAATGCCGCTGCCGTCCTCCGTGAGCCGGATGTCTTCCGGCCGCACCCCGGCCTCCACGTCGCCTGACGCGGCATCGTAGCGGGACGCATCGAAAGCGAGCTTGCCGCCCGGCGTTTCCACCATACCGGCTTCGGCAATCCTTCCCGGCATCAGGTTCATGGCCGGCGCGCCGATGAACGATGCCACGAAGCGGCTTGCGGGACGGCGATAAACGTCGCCCGGCGCGCCGATCTGTTCGATCTTTCCGGCGTTCATCACTACGACCTGATCGGCGAGCGTCATCGCCTCCACCTGGTCGTGGGTCACGAAGATCGACGTGGCATTGAGCCGGTTGTGCAGCCGCTTGATCTCGAGCCGCATGGTGACGCGCAGCTTCGCGTCGAGATTGGAAAGCGGCTCGTCGAACAGAAATACCTGCGGTTCGCGCACGATGGCGCGGCCCATGGCAACGCGCTGGCGCTGGCCGCCGGAAAGCGCACGCGGCTTGCGCGTGAGATATTCCTCGATTGCGAGCAACTTCGCGGCTTCCCGCACCCGCTTTTCGATCTCCGGCTTCGGCATGCCGCGGTTCTTCAGGCCATAGACCATGTTGTCGTAGACGCTCATGTGCGGATAGAGCGCGTAGTTCTGAAACACCATGGCAATGTCGCGCGCGGCCGGCTCCACTTCGTTCACCACGCGATCGCCGATGCGGCAGGTGCCTGACGTGATCGTTTCGAGCCCCGCGATCATGCGCAGTAACGTCGACTTTCCGCAGCCCGAAGGCCCGAGCAGCACGGTGAAGGATCCGTTCGGCACGGTGAGCGAAACCCCGCGCACGGCTTCGACATTGCCGGGATATACTTTCCTGATGTCGGTGAGTTCGACCTGCGCCATGGCGTTCTTACTTCTCGGTTTCCACGAGGCCCTTCACGAACCAGCGCTGCATCAGCACCACCACCATGACCGGCGGCAGCATGGCGAGCATCGCGGTCGCGAGTACCACGTTCCATTCGGTGAGCGCGTCGGCAGTCACGATCATCTTCTTGATGCCGATGACGATAGTCTGCATGTCGTCGCGGGTCGTGATCAGGATCGGCCAGAGATACTGGTTCCAGCCATAGATGAAGAG
>JAEZFA010000266.1 GCA_023417665.1 Pseudomonadota bacterium
CCGGCAAATAACCGACCCGTGACGGTTCAGCGGTTGAAGGCGTTCTTCAACTCGTCGATGTAGCGGCGCACGACCGGCTCGTCCGGACCGCCGCCGAAGATGTAATAAATGCCTTTGGATTCCACGCAGCGAAAGCCGACCTGATAATCGGTGCGGTCACCGAAGGTGGTCTGGCCGATGGTTTCGATACGGGTGAAGCCGGCATTGCGCATGGCCTGTTCCGCGCGCTGGTTGCACTCGCGCTGCGAGAGCCGCGTTTCATCCCAGAGACTGGTGATCGACGGAATTTTCGACTGGGCATGGGCGCTGCCGGCGATCGCAAGAAACAGAGCGGCGGCGGTGACGGGCACTTTGTAGTTCATCGAAGCTCTCCTTGAGGGTTTCCGAAGCCTAGCGGGAACTTGGTTTCCCGAAAAGAACCCAAGGGCCCGGCTAACGAATATGTGTAATTGTGGCCGTTGAGTTTCGGCGGGCCGCTGGCTTATCGTAGCGCCCAGTTCTTCAATTCAGCATGGGGCTCGGATCATGAAAAAGCTTCTCGCCGCCGCATTGTTCGGCATCGCCGCAACCTTCAGCCAGGCGGCAGTAGCCGGCCCGGCCGTCACGACGGAATGGGTTGAAGCCCGGCTGTCGCTCGACGACTGCAAGAGCCGTGTCACTTCGGCGATCCGTTCGGCGGGCGTTCGGGACGTCGATCCGAAGCAGTTTACGGTGTTCGCGCATGCCGGCGATTATACGCTTGCCATTCGCTGCATGCCCGATCAGGGCGTAGTCTTCTTCATCGCGAGCGGTCCGCGCTTGCAGCAGGCCGACAAACTGCTCGACGACGTGCTCGCCGCCTACCGGCGCTAGGCGCTCCGCGGTTTTTCACCTTGCCCCTTGTGTAAGCGAGCGGCTGCAGATGGGAACTACGTCATGCACCGGGTTCTGACTGCGGCCGTTCTCTTGTTGTTTGTGGCGCTTGCCGGCTCCGGAGCCGCGAAAGCGCAGACCGGCGACGCGATCCTCATTCTGGATGCCTCCGGCTCAATGTGGGGGCAGATCGACGGGCATACCAAGATTTCGGCGGCCCGCAAGGCGGTCGATTCCATTCTCTCGAAATGGAAGGCGAATGACCGTCTCGGTCTGATGGCTTACGGGCATCGTACCAAAGGCGACTGCAAGGACATCGAGCTCGTCGTGCCGGTCACGGCTTTCGATGCAGACAAGATCCGCTCCGCGGTGAAGGGCCTGAACCCGAAGGGCAAGACGCCGATGGCGGATTCCCTGCGTGCTGCTGCCGAGGCGCTGCGTGCGAGCGAGAACAAGGCCACGGTCATTCTGGTTTCGGACGGCATCGAAACCTGTTCGCCCGATCCCTGCGCCGTTGCTGCGGAACTGAAAAAATCCGGCGTCAACTTCACGGCCCATGTGATCGGCTTCAGCATTACTGATCCGACCGCCAAGAGCCAGCTGCAATGCATCGCGCGTGCGACCGGTGGCGTCTATCTCGATGCAAGTAATGCCTCGGGGCTTGAACAGGCGCTCGGCAAGGCCGTTGAAGCGACGCAAGGCGCAAAAGTGGAAACACAGGCGCCCGCATCCGCCAAAACAGAACCCGCTCCGTTGAAGGGCAAGAACTTCCGCGGCATAGCGCGTCTCGCCGTAGGCGCCGACCCTATCAGCGATCCGCGCGCCGACGTGTCATGGACCTTTCACGTCTCGAACAACGGGAAGCGGGGCGAGTTCGTAGCGTCTGCCTACAATTCTCCGGCAGCGGAAGCGATCGAGCCAGGCGACTATGTCGTGTTGGTGAAATACGGTCAGGTAGAGCGCGAGTTTCCGTTCAAGGTAGAAAAGGGAAAAATCTCGACCCTCGATATCGCGCTCGACGCGGGCTACGTCACCAGCGACGGCACTATCGAAGGTGCGGGCAAGGCGGACAACGTTGCCTGGGAAGTCCACACCGATAGCGGGGAGTATGTCGCGACCGAATATGCGGCCGTGCCGCGTTTCGTGCTGCCGGCGGGTAACTATGTGCTGACCCTGAGCAAGGGTGCGTCGAAAACGAAGAAGGCGTTCTCGGTCGCGGCCGGCGACTCCATCAATGTTTCCGTGACACTGGACGTCGGCGTGCTCGCTGTCAGTGCGGTCTTTTCTGCAAACGGCCCGAAACTGCAGGACGGGATCTCCGTCGAGGTGAATCATCCGGCGAAAGGCGATGCCGAAAAAGGGGAGTGGGTGGCAACCCACTACGATCCGCTTTCTCGCTTCGATCTGCCGGCCGGGCGTTATGACGTGGTGATCGCAATCGACTATGCGCGGCGCGTGTTTCCGGTCGAAGTGAAATCGGGAAGCACCACGCAGGTGAACTTCAACATCGAGGCGGGAATCGCCGCGTTCAAGGCCCCGCAAGACAGCACGATCGAAATCTTCGAGGCGGAGCCCGATATTTCCGGTACGCGCAAGTGGGTCGGCACGCATTACGATCCGCAGAAAAGCATGGCGCTGAATGCCGGGAATTATCTCGTGATCATCACCACGAAGGACGGCAAAAAGTCAGAGCACCCGATCAGCGTGGTGGCGGGCAAGCGCATCGAAGTTTCCGCAAAATAGCTAGCGGGTCTGCGCGGCGAGGCGGCCCGGATTGCCTTGCGCAAGGATGCCGTTGATGCGCTCGCGCTCCCGCTCGAAAGCGCGAAGAAAGTCGTTTTCGAGCACGCGGCCCTGCGGCAGCTTGATGCGCATCGGATCGACGTAATTGCCGTTGATCGCAACCTCGTAGTGCAGGTGAGGGCCGGTCGAGAGGCCGGTATTGCCGACATAACCGATGATCTGGCCTTGCCGAACCTTGGCGCCTTCCTGAATGCCGCGGGCGAAGCCGGACATGTGCGAATAGGTCGTGACGTACCCGTTCAGATGCTGGATTTCCACGCGGCGGCCGTAGCCCGAGCTCCAGTCGGCGTGAATGATGGTGCCGTTACCCGCGGCGTAAATCGGCGAGCCGGTGTCGTCCGCCCAATCGACGCCCGAGTGCATGCGTGAATAGCCGAGGATCGGATGGCGGCGAATGCCGAAGCCGGAGCGGAATACGCCGCCGGCGAGCGGCTTGCGGACCAGAAACTTCTTCGCGCTTTTTCCGGTCTCGTCATAGAAATCGACGATGCCGTCATCGGTGGTGTGAAAGCGATAATAGCGGCGCGGCGTATCGCCGGCGAGATTGAGCGATGCGAACTGCACTTCGCCGCGTATGTCGCTGTCGTCTTCCGCGTAAAGAATATCGAAGGAGTCGCCGGGCCGTACCGGACGCTGCAGGTCTACGTCGAACGAATAAACCTTCACCAGCGCTTCGATGATGTGCGACGGAACGTTGTTCTTCAGCGCCGTCTCGTAGATCGCGGTATAGAGGCGCATCTTGCCTGGGCTGTCTTCTTCGTCATCCTGCTGCGGATTGATCTTCGCCATCTGCATGTCGCGGGGCTCGGCGACGGAGACGTAGCGGCCCATATCGGAGAGGGCGACCGTGCCTTCGTGTCCGGAGTCGTTGAAGATCGAAACCCGCAATGGCTGGATGCCGCCGGTCGGTGCCGCCGTCATCAGCACGCGGATGCGGAGTCCTTCTTTCAGATTGCCGTCCCGGCCGCGGCCGAAAGCGGTGACAAGTGCGCGGGCAGGATCGTTCTGCGCGCCGATTTCTTTCAAGATCGAAAGCAGCGTATCGCCGCGCTTGGCAACCACGGTGCGTTCGGTCCAGTCGTTGCCGCCTTTGGTTTCGGTGGTGGTTTTCTGCACCACCATCATGTTCTCGGCGATGGCCTGAAGCGGCTCCAGGATGTTGCGGACGTTGCCTTCGGTTGCGTAGGCCAGCGTCGATCCGAGGGTGAAGCCCTGCATCGGCACGGCCGCCGCGCTAGGGTTGTTCGCGTTCATCTCCAGATGCTCGCGCACGCGCATCAACACGTCGTCGAGACGAGCGGCGCCGGCGATGCGGGTATTGGCCGGAAGGTTCGTCAGGTCGCGCATGACAATCGAAAGTTCGCCGGTCGGCTCGATGTCGGGCGTATCTGCGGACTGATCCTCTTCACCCATCAGCTTGACCGGGTTGAAGGCGGGAATGTTCGCGGAAAGATTGGAGGGAGAGAGCGCAAGGTTGGTTGCGACGCGCACGAAAGGCCTTACGCGAACGATCTCACGCTCGCCCACGCGGACAGTGGTCGATACGCGCAGCACCTGTCGCGCCAGCACATTTTCGGAAAGAACATTGATGCGATCGCCCTTGCGATTGGGATTGATCGCACGCTCGTTGCCGGTCTTGGTCGCGGTGCGAACGATTTCGGGGGCGGCAGCAAAGCGATAGTCACCGTCGAGTGCGGCATAGACAGCGCCACCCATCAGGCCGGCGCCGGCAAAGGCCGTGATGACGGTCGCCGCAAGCCAGCGCACAGACACGGCGCGGCGATCGATCGGCTCCTCGTCATGGCCATCGACGCCAAGCGGAGGCTCGTTACCGAGGTCGATTTCCGTGGCAAGGGGTTCGTCCCCGTCACCGGCCGGTCGTCGCTGATCCACGATCTGGTCTTGCTCCCCTCGCGCCGCCGGATTTCCTCTCCAGAATTCCGGCTGCGGTCTTGGTCTTGCAGTCTTGCTTTCCCGGCACGCGGCCTTGCGAAAGCGGTATCTTGCAAAAGCGATATTTTCGACGCGCGGAAAAGATTAACGCGCATCAATATTTCAAACACCCCAGCATCATGGCACCAAGATGACGCAGCACTCCTGCCATAACGAATTTGCCTTGATTTGCGCAGACTTAGTCCGGACCCGCCGGCGACACAAAATCGTATTTTTTCGTTTTTATCCTGCTTGACACTGACGCGAGGCGGCGCATATAACGCGCCTCAACGGAACGCCGCCGCCTCGGTGCGACTTCGTTCCGATCAAGCTTCAAATCGACCTCGGTCGCTTCCGGCCCATCCGGAAGAGAGGCTTTTGACGGCCCTTTTTTCGGCTAGCTGCCGGGGTGAGGGAGGGATTTCGGTCCCGCGCTGTTTGAAATTGTGGAACGGAAGAAAGAGAAACGTAGGCGGCGGAGTCCTTGCGGATTTCCAGCGGTCTCGCGGGCGAAAGCTCACGGATTGTTGGAAGTCATAAAGAGACTTCGGCGGAAACTACGTTTCGATATCAAGCCAATCCAATCGCGAAAGCGATTGTTTGTGCTTGGGACTCGTCAAAAGTAGTGACCAACAGCAAGCCGATCAAAGATCTCATTCAACTTGAGAGTTTGATCCTGGCTCAGAGCGAACGCTGGCGGCAGGCTTAACACATGCAAGTCGAGCGCCGTAGCAATACGGAGCGGCAGACGGGTGAGTAACACGTGGGAACGTGCCTTCTGGTTCGGAATAACTCAGGGAAACTTGAGCTAATACCGGATAAGCCCTTCGGGGGAAAGATTTATCGCCGGAAGATCGGCCCGCGTAAGATTAGCTAGTTGGTGAGGTAATGGCTCACCAAGGCTACGATCTTTAGCTGGTCTGAGAGGATGATCAGCCACACTGGGACTGAGACACGGCCCAGACTCCTACGGGAGGCAGCAGTGGGGAATATTGGACAATGGGCGCAAGCCTGATCCAGC
>JAEZFA010000271.1 GCA_023417665.1 Pseudomonadota bacterium
GTCAAGAACAAGACCGAGTTCGGCCTGTTCCTCGGCCTCGACGGCGACGTCGACGGCATGGTCCACCTCTCCGACCTGGACTGGAACCGTCCGGGCGAGCAGGTGATCGAGGAGTTCAAGAAGGGCGACATGGTCAAGGCGATCGTTCTCGACGTCGACGTCGAGAAGGAGCGCATTTAGCTCGGCATCAAGCAGCTCGGCGGCGACCCCTTCGCCGAAGCCGGCGATCTGAAGAAGGGCGCGGTCGTTACCTGTGAAGTGACGGCGGTGAACGATGGCGGCATCGAGGTGAAGATCGTCGATACCGACATGACCGCTTTCATCAAGCGCTCCGATCTCGCACGCGACCGCAACGATCAGCGCCCCGAGCGCTTCGCGGTCGGCGAGAAGGTCGATGCCCGCGTGACCCTGTTCGACAAGAAGGCCCACAAGGTCGGCGTGTCGATCAAGGCGCTGGAAATCGCCGAAGAGAAGGAAGCCGTCGCGCAATACGGCTCGTCCGATTCGGGCGCGACGCTGGGCGACATTCTTGGCACTGCACTCAAGCAGCGCGAGAAAAAGGAAGACTGAGACAATTCGTCTTCAGTCTTGGCAAACGGCTTGTTAACGGCGGACCAAAAATCCGCCGTTAACTGCTTTTTGAGTGACAACGAACGGGCGGGCAGGGCATAGACCCTGACCCGGCCAGGCTGGACAACAAGATCGAACGGAGCAGCGCAATGTCTCTCGATGTAGATCAGGCAATCGACCGCCGCCGCATGCGGCGCAAGGTGACCTTCTGGCGGATCTTCGCGGTTGTTGCGGTGCTGCTTGCCGTCGGCGGCCTGATCGCGGGCGCGGGCGGCGCGAACTATATCGAGAAGTCGAGCGCGCATGTCGCGCGCGTCACGATCGGCGGCCTGATCCGCAACGACAAGGACCGCGTGAAGCTGTTCGAGGAGATCGAGAAGTCCGGCGCGAAGGCGGTGCTGATTCTGATCGACAGTCCCGGCGGCACCGTGACGGGCTCCGAGCAGCTCTTCAACGCGCTGCGCAAGCTCAACGAGAAGAAGCCGGTGATCGCGGTGATCGAGGGCTCGGCGGCAAGCGGTGCTTATATCGCGGCGCTCGGCACGGAGCGCATCTTCGCCCCGCGCAGCGCGATCGTCGGTTCGATCGGCGTGATCTTCCAGTATCCGAACTTCCACGAGCTTTTGCAGAAGATCGGCGTCGATGTCGAGAGCATCAAGTCGTCGCCGCTGAAGGCGTCCCCGAACGGCCTCGAGCCGACGCCGCCGGAAGCCAAGGCCGCGGTCGCGGCGCTGGTCGCCGACAGCTACGACTGGTTCAAGGGGCTCGTGCAGGAGCGCCGTTCGCTCGATGCGGCAACGCTCGCCCGGGTTTCCGACGGCCGTGTTTTCACCGCGGCACAGGCGCTGCCCCTGAAGCTGATCGACGAGATCGGCGACGAGAAGACCGCGCGTGCCTGGCTGGCGAAAAACAAGAACGTTTCCGCCGACATGACGGTGCGGGACTGGAAGGTACGCACGCCGGGCTCCGAGTTCCGCTGGCTGCGCGCCGCTTCGGTGCTCTTCGAGCTTGCCGGATTCAACGGCATTGCCGGGGCGATTTCGAACGAGTCGGTATTGCGCGCCGCAGCGAGCGCTCAACTTGACGGGCTTTTAGCGCTCTGGCACCCTCAATTAAGCAATCAATAGCTGGCAACTCCTTTTGATCGCTCGGATTTTTTGCTGTCCCGGTGATTTAAGACGTGAACGTTCCTCAGCGGCGGATTGAATAACTTGTCGATGATTAAGTCCGAACTCGTGCAACGGATCGCTACAGCGAACCCGCATCTGTATCAGCGCGACGTCGAAAACATTGTCGATGCCATTCTCGACGAGATCACGCTCGCGCTTGCGCGCGGGGACCGTGTGGAACTGCGCGGCTTCGGGGCTTTTTCGGTCAAGAACCGCCCCGCTCGCGTCGGCCGCAATCCGCGCACGGGCGAGCAGGTCAAGGTCGAGGAGAAAGTGGTTCCCTACTTCAAGACCGGCAAGGAAATGCGCGACCGCCTGAACAAGCCGCGCGCACCCGCCGCGCCGAAGTAGCATTGGCCTACGCGTTCCACAAAACCGGAGCCGCCTGAATGCGAAAGCTCCTGCGCTGGCTCGTCGTCGCGCCGCTGGGTTTGCTGCTCGTAATCCTTGCGGTCGCCAACCGCGCGCCGGTTACGGTGTCGCTCGATCCGTTCTCGCGCGAGGCGCCGGCTTTTGCTTTTTCGCTTCCGCTTTTCGTCGTGCTGCTGCTCGCGGTTGCGCTGGGCGTAGTCATCGGCGGCATTGCGGTTGGCGTCGGCCGCTTGCGCTGGCGCGTGCGTGCCCGCCGCGCCGAGCGCGAGGCGGAGAAACTTTCCGCCGAGAACGAAGCCTTCTTCCGTGCCGCGTCCCCGCGAGACGATCGCCTGGATGCGCCGGCCTCGCGCGAGATCGCGCTCAGGCAATAATGTCGGCGCAGGCGCTGCCTTACATTTCCGCGGACGAAATCGACGCACGCTTCGATTTCCCGTCGCTGATCGGGGCGCTCGCCGCCGCCTTCCGCGCGGATATCGAAACGCCGCTGCGCCACCATCATGCGATCGCGCGCGACGGCGGCGAGGCGGCACTCCTTCTGATGCCGGCCTGGAC
>JAEZFA010000031.1 GCA_023417665.1 Pseudomonadota bacterium
GGCACCGCGGGGGCTCTCTACGCGATCGGTTTCGTCTTGATCGCCGCGGCCGCAAGAGCGGCAGGCGTGGTCTGACTATTCGGTCGCCTTTGCCTTCAGAAACAGAAGCGGCGTTCCAAGCGCTAGCACGCCGATCCCGAAGAGCGATCCGACGCCTGCATAAGCCGCGGTGGAATAGAGCAGCCAGCCGCAGGCGAGGCAGAACAGGATCGGCGTCACCGGATAGAGCGGTACGCGATAGGGGTTCGGCGCGTCCGGCGTATGGCGGCGCAGGATGAAGACGGCGATGCCGACCAGCAGCAGGAAGAACCAGAACACTGGCGCGGTATATTCAATCATCGAGCGCAGGCCGTCGCGGGCGAAGCCGCCGAGCACAATCAATCCGAAGGCGATCGCGCCCTGCAGGAGAAGAGCGTTGCGCGGCTTGTGCGCCTTTTCATCCCAGCTTGCGAGCACGTTCAGCGCCTGCAGATCGCGGCCCAGCGCATGATAGGTGCGGGCGCCGGTGAGTACGGTCGCGTTCAGGGTCGAAAGCGCACAGATCACGACCATTGCCGCCAGAATGCTTGCGCCACGATCTCCCATGAGAAGCCGCAGCACATCGACGCCGACAGCCTTGGAGTCGCGCAGGCCCTGCAGGCCGAGCGCAGACAGATAGGCGTAGTTGATGAGAAGATAGAGTAGCGTCACGACCGCAGTAGAGATTGCGAGCGTCTTCGCAAGATTGCGGCGCACGTCCTTCATGTCGCTGGTCAGATAAGAAATCTCGTTCCAGCCGCCGTAAGTGAACAGCACGAATACGAGCGCCAGGCCGGCAGCCCCCATGGACTGCGTGCCGGTTGCGACCGTGGTGGCGGCGCTTGCCGCCGGCGTGACGATGAGGCCGGCGAGCGTCACCGCGACCAGCGATCCCACCTCGAGCGTCGTCAGCACCGCCTGTGTTTTCTTGGTCGGGTCGAGGCCGGCGATGTTGATCGCCGTAATGACGACCAACGCGATGGCGGCATGGATCGCGGAGGAATAGGCGCCGAGCGGAATGAGCGCGCTCATGTACTCGCCATAAACGAACGCGACCGCGGCGATGGCGCCGGTCTGGATGACCGTACCCCGAGCCCAGGCAAACAGAATCGCGAGCTTCTGGCCGTAGGCTCGCGCCAGATAGCGATATTCTCCGCCGGGTCCGGGAAAAGCGCTGCCGAGTTCGGCGTAGCAGAGCACGCCGATCAGCGTTACCAGGCCGCCGAGAACCCAGAAGCCGAGGAAAATTGCCGGGCTTGCCGACATCGTCGCAACCAGCGGCGGGAGTGCAAAAATGCCGACGCCGATGATCATGCCGACGATCAGCGTCGTCGCATCGAATACCGACAGATGACCGCGGCTGCCGGGTTCTGTTGTATTGTTGTTCGCCATTGTCTCGCCCCCGTAATTGCCTGTCAGGACGCTTTCTTCGCGGGCCAGGTGTTGCCGGTGATGGTGTTGCCGTCGACCTTGCCTTCGAATTTCACGGCCTTGCCGTCGATCTCCAGCGTGAAGACGATGTTTGCGCCGTCGAGCTTGCCGTCCTTGATGGCAGCGGTCTTTCCGCCGATCGTGGCGTTGCCGTTAAGGCGCTGGAAGCTCTGTTTCAGGTCCAGTTCGATCTTGCGCGCGCCGTCTTCAAGCGACCATTTGCCTTCGACTTTCGCCGGCACGATGAACAGGTAGACCGTGCGCGTGCCCTTGTAGCCGTTGTCGTCGAAGGCGACGCTTTCTTTATGGTCCGGATCCCAGTCCGCCATGCTGAAGCTCTGGGTGACGATGCGCGTGCCGGGCTTCATATCAAGGATGGTCGGGCGCAGTTTCAGATTCAGCGTTGAAAGAAGATAAAGCGAAACGACGTTCGCTTCGCTGAAATCGGTTTCGAAAATGTTCTTGCGCAGGAAGGTCACGCGATCGCCGACGCCGGCCTTGGCGAGATTTTCGTTCGCTTCCTTGATGCGCTGCGGATCGAGGTCGATCCCGACTCCCTTCTTCGCCTTGAAGTCCTTGACGGCGGCGATCACGATGCGCCCGTCGCCCGAACCGAGATCGTAATGAATGTCGTTCGGCCCGACCTTCGCGAGCTCGAGCATGCGTTTGACGACCTGATGCGGGGTCGGAACGTAGATCACGTCGAGGCCCGGGCGTTCATCTTCCTGCGCGGCTGCCGGAAGGATCAGGGCGCCGGCGAGGAGGGCGGCAGCTGCGGTTCGGAAAGCATTGCGAAGGAGGGGAGCGTTCATCGGCATTCTCGCCTGATAAGAGGGATTATTTCACGGACACGGCCCCTTGGCGGTTGCCAAGAGGCCGCGAGCTTCGCCGGCTTTTCGAAGGCGTTTACGCCTTCTTCGCGGTCCACTTGGTGGCGCCGGTACCGGTAAGGGTGCCGTTGTCGAAGTTGCCTTCGAACTTGGTCGGCTTGCCGTCCACGTCGATCGTGAACTCGATCTTGGTGCCGGTAATCTTGCCGCCCTTGATTTCGGCGCTCTTGCCGTTGACGGTCGCGGTGCCGGAAAGATCCGTGAACTCACTCTTCAGGTCGAGACTGATCTTGCGCTCGCCTTCCGAAAGCTCCCACTTGCCGGTGAGGTTGGCGGGCACGATGAAGAGATAGACCTGATAGCCGTTCACGCTTTCTTCGTGCTCGGCCTTCCACTCGCCCATGTTGAAGGCGTGGGTGACGATCCGGGTGCCGGGTTTCAGTTCCTTCAGCAGCTTCGGCCGCATCCGGATGTTGATCGAGGTCAGGAGATACATCGAAACCGTTGAGGCTTCCGAAAGGTCGGTTTCGAAGATGTTCTGTTCGCGGAAGGTAACGTTGTCGCCGAGGCCGGCCTTGGCCTTGTTCTCGTTGGCTTCCTTGATGCGCTGCGGATCGAGATCGATGCCGACGCCCTTCTTGGCCTTGAAGTCCTTGACGGCGGCAATCACGATGCGCCCGTCGCCGGAGCCGAGATCGTAATGCACGTCGTTCGGGCCGACCTTGGCGAGTTCGAGCATGCGCTTGACGACCTCGTGTGGGGTCGGGACGAAATGGATGTCCAGTTTCGGCTGCGCGGAAACGGAAAGCGTGTAGAGCCCGGCCCCGAAGAGGAGCGCGGTGGCGGCGGCGACCCCGGCGAAACCGCGAAAGCCTGACTTCTGAAACTGCATATGAATCCTCTACCTGTGTGGGTTTTCATGCCCTAGGAGGCGGACCTTCGCACGTCCGGCGGCTAAGGCAAGTCCTCGGCCATGCTAGGCGAAACCGACGAAAATTGCGCGGTTTAAGGCCGGGCTGGCATGCCATTTTGCGCGTCTTTTAGGGCAAATAATCGCGGTTCCAGCCTTCCCATCGTGTCATCGGATTGCTACATACCCCTCGCCGGCGGGAACCCAGCCGGCATTTTTGCCTCTGGCGCGGGGTGGAGCAGCCCGGTAGCTCGTCAGGCTCATAACCTGAAGGTCGTAGGTTCAAATCCTACCCCCGCAACCAAACAAAAACCCGCCGTGAAGGCGGGTTTTTTGTTGCTCTATTTGGTGTAGCGCGTCTCGAGATCCCGTCGGCGGACGACGTTCTTGTCGATCAGGCAAAGCAGACGCTCCTCGAAGGTTCCGACACGAGCCCAATTTGGTCCTTCGAAGGGTGCAACGGCCTGACATTCCTGATTGCGGAAGCGCACAAAAAGAATTTGCGCCTCCTCAAGCGAGTTCTTCCAACGTGTGCGTTGTGCCGCCGCGAGATCGGCGCGGCTTTCGATCAGTTCATAGATGCGCGCGACCAGCGCCTCCATCTCGCGGTGCGAATCGAGCATCGCTTTCTCGAGGCAGAGATAATAAGGGCGCCCGCTGAGCGTCTTTGGGTCGCACAGTTCGCGCGCCGGACGTTGCGGTTGCGCGCAGACACCTGCCGTGGCCGCCAGAAACAACAGGAGTGAGAGCAGCCCGCGCATTTGCTGACGTCAGGCCGCCTTGCGGGAGGCGAGAAACTCGCCCATGCGGCTGATCGCCTTCAGAATGTTTTCAGCCGAGTTTGCATAAGAAAGCCGGACATAGCCTTCGCCCAGGATTCCGAAATCCGGACCGCCGATGATCGCGACGCCGGATTCCTCCAGCAGCGAGGAAGCGAGCTTTTTTGCCTTCCAGCCGGTATTCTTGATGTTGGGGAAGGCATAGAATGCGCCCTTCGGTGTTGCGCAGGAAATTCCCGGCAGCTTGTTCAGTTCTTCCACCACGATCTTGCGGCGCTTGTCGAACTCCGCGACCATGTGGTGCACGGCATCTTGAGGGCCGGTGAGCGCTGCGAGTGCCGCATATTGCGACGGCGCGTTCACGCAGGACCAGGCGTTTACTGCCAGCTTGCGGATGTTTTCGTGTAGCGGTTGCGGCCAGACCGAATAGCCCATGCGCCAGCCCGTCATGGCGTAGGTCTTCGACCAGCCATTCAGCAGAATCACGCGGTCGCGGATCGACGGGTAGGAAAGCAGGCAGACGTGCTTCTCCCCGTCATAAACCATCTGGTCGTAGATTTCGTCGGAGAGGATCGCGACGTTCGGATGCTGCTCCATGCCGGCAACGAACTTATCGATTTCGGTTTTGGGCGTGACGCCACCGGTCGGGTTTGCCGGCGAATTGATGATCACGAGCCGCGTTTTCGGCGTGATCAACGAAAGCGTTTCCTCCGCAGAGAAGGCAAATCCGTTTTCCTCGCGGATCGGAATCGGAATCGGATTGGCACCGGTAAACTCGATCATCGAACGATAGATCGGAAATCCCGGGTCGGGATAGAGAATGTCGGCGCCCGGCTCTCCGAACATCAGGATTGCCGCGAACATCGTGATCTTGCCGCCGGGAACTACGGTGACCAGCCCCGGTGAAACCTCTACGTCGAAGCGCTTGTGCAGATCGGCGGCGATGGCTTCGCGCAGCGGCGCGATGCCGGTCGCCGGGGTGTACCCGTGATGACCATCCCGCAGCGCCTTGATCGCCGCCTCCACAATATGGGGAGGCGTTGGGAAGTCCGGCTGGCCAATGCCGAGGCTGACGATATCGCGTCCCTGCGCGGCCAGATCGGCGGCGCGGGCAAGCACCGCAAAGGCGTTCTCTTCTCCGATGCGGCTGAACCCGGCGATGGTCTGCAACATGGCGTTTCCCCCTCTTTGCGGGCAATTTCGCCCATTTCTTCCGTCTTTTCAAACCCCTAGCGAGAATGAGCGTTGAACGCCATTGCGGGGTGAGCCTCCCTCGTGCGAAATTGCCACGCATTATGGGCATATGGTTGGAACTGGCGGTCGTTGTGGGTCTCATCGTCCTCAACGGCCTTTTTGCTATGGCGGAAATGGCGATCGTCTCGTCCCGCCGCATTCGCTTACAGCAGTTGGCCGAGAGCGGCAGCCGGGGGGCCGAGCGCGCTTTGGCGCTCGCGGAAAACCCAAGCCGCTTTCTCTCCGGCGTTCAGGTCGGCATCACCCTGATCGGGATTCTCTCCGGCGCATTCGGCGGCGCTACGCTCGGCGTGAGGCTCGGCGATTTTTTTGCCGAACTCGGCCTGTTCGGAAGCTATGCCAATGAAATTGCTTTCGGCGCGGTGGTGGTTGCAATCACGTTTGTGTCTATCGTGCTCGGCGAACTGGTGCCGAAGCGGACCGCCCTGAGCAGCCCGGAGCCTATCGCTTCGCTGCTGGCGCGGCCGCTCGAGATCGTCGTCATGATCGCGCGGCCGATGGTGTGGCTGCTGGAGGTCACTACCGCTGCGGTGCTTGCGCTGCTGCGCGTGAAGACCGACAAGCCGGAAGGCGTCACCGAAGAGGAAGTCAAGCTCGCGATCGCGGAAGGCACCGAGTCCGGCGTGATCGATGAGGTCGAAGAAGAAATGATTCACGGCGTGCTCGCGCTCGCCGATCGTTCGGTGGAATCGGTTCTGACACCGCGTACGGACGTTTACTGGATCGATCTCGACGACGAGCCGGAAAAAATCGCGCAGGAAATTGCCGACTGTCCCTATTCGCGCATCGTGGTGGCCCGCGCCGGCGACATCGGGAGGCCCATCGGCATCGTGCAGAAGAAGGACCTTCTCACGGGAATGCTGGCAGGTAAGCCGCTCGCGCTTGAAGAGAATCTGATCCAGCCCCTGTTTGTCCCGGAAACGCTGCCGGTGCTGCGGCTGCTGGAAATGTTCAGAACGGCGAACGTGCACATCGCGCTCGTCGTCGATGAGTACGGCGATTTCACCGGCGTTGCGACGCTGCATGACATTCTTGAAGGCATCGCCGGCGATATTGCGCAGGACTATGAGGGCGAAGCAAAAGATCTCATCAAGCGGGCCGACGGTTCATGGCTGATCGACGGCCGCGCGTCGGTCGAAGAACTGAAAGACGAACTCGGCATTGAGGAAGATTCCGGCGATTATCACACCGCTGCAGGGCTCGCGCTCGAGAAGCTTGCGCGTATTCCGATCGAGGGAGATCATTTCGTGATCGGTGGCTGGCGTGTCGAAGTGGTCGATATGGACGGCAAGCGCATCGACAAGCTCATGTTTATTCCCCTGGAGCCGGCCAAGGCCGCCGAATAAGTTCAAACGAGGAAACAATGACAAAAAACGGCGCGAAGCCCGCACGCCGCCTGCGCTCGCAGGCCTGGTTCGACGACCCGACCAACCCTGACGTAACCTCCGGCTATCTGGAGCGCTATCTGAATTTCGGCTTCACCCGCGAAGAACTACAGTCCGGAAAACCGATCATTGGTATTGCGCAGACGGGCTCGGATCTTTCGCCCTGTAATCGTCATCACCTCGAACTCGCGCATCGCGTGCGCGAAGGTATCCGCTCGGCGGGCGGTATTTGCTTCGAGTTTCCCGTGCATCCGATCCAGGAGACCGGAAAGCGCCCGACGGCGGCGCTCGATCGCAACCTCGCCTATCTCGGTCTCGTTGAAGTGCTTTACGGTTATCCGCTCGACGGTGTCGTGCTGACCACCGGCTGTGACAAGACCACGCCGGCCTGCATTATGGCGGCGGCCACCGTGAACATCCCTGCGATCGTGCTTTCGGGCGGGCCGATGTTGAACGGTTGGTACAAGGGCGAGCGCACCGGCTCCGGTACGATCAAATGGAAGGCGCGCGAACTCTACGCCACCAAGGAGATCGACTACGAGGGCTACATGGAGCTGGTCGCGTCCTCGGCGCCGTCGCCCGGCCATTGCAACACCATGGGCACGGCATCGACGATGAACGGTCTTGCCGAAGCGCTCGGCATGTCGCTGCCGGGCTGCGCGGCAATTCCGGCGCCTTACCGCGAGCGCGGGCAGATTGCCTACGAAACCGGAAAGCGCATCGTCGAGATGGTCGAAGAAAATCTTCGGCCGTCGGATATTCTGACGCGCGAGGCGTTCGAAAACGCGATCGTCGTCAATTCCGCGATCGGCGGCTCGACCAACGCGCCGGTACATCTGAATGCCATCGCCCGGCACATCGGCGTTTCACTCGATGTCGATGACTGGCAGAAGC
>JAEZFA010000046.1 GCA_023417665.1 Pseudomonadota bacterium
TGCCAAGATCGTCCTCGCGCCGGAATTCAAAATAGTTTTAATGCCAACTATCGGGCTTTACAATGCCGTCCGCTTTCGGCTGAATAACGGCAAGTTCGGCTATCAAGCCGGCCACATGATTCTGGGAGGACAGAATGACTTCACCACAGGGTAGGATTTCGCGCGGCCGCATGGCCGCAACGTCGATGGCCGCGGCCGCTGTTCTGGCCATGACTGCTGCCGCGAGCGCGCAGGACAAGACCGTCGAACTGAAGATCGCGCATTGGCTGCCGCCGTCGCATTCGATTCACAAGGCGATGGAGGAATGGGCCAAGGCTGTGGAAACCGCCTCCAACGGCACCATCAAATATCGCATGTATCCGGCCCAGCAGCTCGGCAAGGCGATCGACCATTACGACATGGCGCGCGACGGTATTGCCGACGTGACCTTCATCAATCCTGGCTATCAGCCGGGCCGCTTCCCGATCATCGCGGCGGGCGAATTGCCGTTCCTGATGAACAATGCCAAGGGCGGTTCGCAGGCGCTCGATGCCTGGTACCGGCAATATGCCGAGAAGGAAATGAAGGACGTGAAGGTGTGCATCGTGCACGCCCATGATCCCGGCGCGCTGCATGCCAAGAAGAAGATCGAGACGCCCGATCAGATCAAGGGCATGAAGATCCGTCCCGCGCACGCGACCATGGCGTCCTTCGTGACCCTGCTCGGCGGCACCAACGTGCAGGCCTCTGCGCCGGAATCGCGTGAAGTGCTGGAGCGCGGCGTGGCCGATGCGATCACCTTCCCCTGGGGCTCGATCCTGCTGTTCAAGATCGACAGCGTGACCAAGTTCCACCTCGACGTGCCGCTTTACGCGACCACCTTCGCCTGGGTGATGAACAAGGCGAAGTATGACGCGATGTCCGCGTCGCAGAAGAAGGTGATCGACGATCACTGCTCGCCGGAATGGGCGGCGAAAGTTGCAACCCCGTGGGCGCATTACGAAGCCGGCGGTCGCGACAAGCTCAGCAAGGCTGCCGGTCACACCGTCTACAAGATTACCGACGCGCAGGTGGCGCAGTGGCAGAAAGCCGCCGAACCGCTTGCGAAAATCTGGTCGGACAACATCAAGAAGGCAAATGCGGGCGATCCGGATGCGATCCTCAAGGGCCTGAAGGATGAACTGAAAGCCGCGGACGCAGCGTTCTGATGGCTTCGCCTGCAAAGCGAAACAGCGCGTTCGAGCGCCTGGTCGCTTACACCGAAACGGCGGCGGGGTTATTCCTCGCCGCTGTTACAATGCTCGTCTTCGTCAACGTGATGCTGCGCGGCGGCTCGACCGGGTTTGGCGATTTCCTGAACTGGATCACCGGCCGGACCGACATGAAGTTCGTGCTGACGATTCCGGAATGGTTTCACCTGTCCTGCCTTGCCCTCGGCGTTTGCGTGTTCTGGGGGTTGGCGGCGACCAGCTACCGCAACGATCACATCAAGGTCGACATCCTCTGGGACTGGGCATCGCCGCAGAACAAGCGCCTGATCGATATTTTCGCGACCGGCGTAATGCTGCTGTTTCTTCTCGTCTTCACCTACATGCTCGGCGTCAAGGTCATGAGCGGCTATGCGAGCGGCGAGGCGACCTACGACCTGCGGCTGAAGCTCTGGCCGTTTCATCTGGTGATGGCGCTCGGAATTCTGTTTGCCACGCTGCTGATTGCAATCCGGTTGTTCCGCCTCGTGCGAGGCGAGAACGTGGAGCGCGAACACAAGATCGAGCACGTCGAGTAATCCCATGACGCAGAATACGATTGTTGCCATTGCGGCATTCGTCGGCCTGTTCGCGCTGATGGCCGTGCGCGTGCCGATCGGCATCGGCATGGCGATCACGGGTGTCGCCGGCTACTGGTACCTGAGCGGCCGCGTGCCTGCGCTGTCGCTGCTTGCCCAGTCTCCGATCCGCAACGTCACCGACTGGGATCTCGGCATCATCCCGATGTTCATCCTGATGGGTGCGTTCGCCACCGCGGCCGGCATGAGCCGCGAACTGTTTCGCGCAAGCAATGCCTGGCTCGGCCATCGCCGCGGCGGTCTTGCCATGGCGACGATCACCGCCTGTGCGGGCTTCGCGGCAATCAATGGTTCCTCGGTTGCGACCGCCGCGACCATGACGCAGGTGGCGCTGCCCGAGATGCGTAAGGCCGGCTATGAAGACGGCATCGCGACCGGCACGATCGCGGCGGGCGGCACGCTTGGCATCATGATCCCGCCCTCGGTGATCTTTGCGCTTTATGGCGTGCTCACAGAAACCGACATTTCCAAGCTCCTGATTGCGGGTGTCATCCCCGGCCTGCTCGGCGCGCTCATGTATCTGATCGCGGTGCAGGTCGTAGGCTATTTCCGGCCGGCACTGATGCCGCGAGGGCCGCGCGTCGCCTGGGGCGAGCGGTTTGAATCGCTGAAAGACATCTGGGCGACGGTGCTACTGTTCTTCTTCGTCATGGGCGGCATGTATATGGGCCTGTTCACGGCGACCGAAGCCGCCGCCATGGGCGCTTCCGGCGCTTTCATCATCGGCCTGTTGCGCGGGCGCATGACCGGCAAGATCGTGATGGAATGCCTCATCAGCAGTGTGCGTACTTCCGCTGCGATCTTCACGATCGTGATCGGCGCGTTCATCTTCGGCTATCTGCTGGTCATCACTCAGGCCGCACAGAATTTCAGCGCCTTCCTGCTGTCGTTGCCGATCGGTCCCTACGGCATCCTGACGCTGATCCTGCTCATGTACATCCTGCTCGGTGCAGTGATGGACGAGCTCGCGATGATCCTGCTCACGGTGCCGATCGTGTTCGAAGTCGTCGTGACCTCGCTCGGCTTCGATCCGATCTGGTTCGGGGTCATCATCGTCATGGTGGTCTGTCTCGGCATGATCCTGCCGCCGATCGGGATGAACGTCTTCGTCATCAACTCGATTGCGAAAGACGTGCCCTTGCAGCGAATCTACAAGGGTGTGACGCCGTTCATCCTGATGGATTTCGTGCGGCTTGCGCTGCTCGTGATCTTCCCGGCGCTATCCCTGTTCCTGCCGTCGCGGATGTGAGCCGGCGCCGTCGATCGCGTCAGTTTCCGATCAGCTTCGGTTTTGAAGGTGCGGGCAGGGCCTTTCGCCCGCCGAGATAGGTTTCGATCACGCTCGCGTCGTAGCGCAGTCCCTGCGCGGGACCCTGATCGACCACGCGGCCGCTTTCGACGAGATAGGCCTGCTCCGCGATCTTCAGCGATTGCAGCGCGTTCTGCTCGACCAGCAACACGCCGACGCCCTTGTCCGCGATCTTGCGGATGGTCTTGAACAACTCGCTCGTCAGCACGGGGCTGAGTCCCAGCGACGGTTCGTCGAGCAACAGATAGGCGGGTGCCGACATCAGCGCGCGGCCGATCGCCAGCATCTGCTGCTCGCCGCCCGACATGGTGCTGGAGGCCTGTTTCGCGCGCTCCTTCAGGCGCGGAAACACCCGGAAGATTTCCTCGCGCCGGAAAGCGCTCTCATGCTTGTCGTCGGAGACGAAGCTGCCGAGCGCGAGATTGTCCTCGACCGACATGTCGGGAAACAGTCCGCGTCCCTGCGGCACGGTGGCCAGACGGTACTTGACGCGGTTATGCGCGGGCTCGTGCGTAATGTTGCGGCCGTCGAGCGTGACGGTTCCTGAAAGCAGCGGCACCGTGCCCGCAAGCGCATTTACTAGCGTGGTCTTGCCGGCGCCATTTGCGCCAAGCACCACGGTGACATCGCCCCGGTCGAGCTTGATCGAAACATCCTCGAGCGCAATGTGGCGGCCATAGGATACCGAAAGGTTTTTTGCTTCGATCATTGGTCATCCCCGAGATAGACGCGGATGACCTCAGGATTCGAAAGCGCATCGTCCGGCTTTCCCGAAGCAATCAGTTTGCCGGCCGAGAGCACTACGACATGCGAGCACAGCGAGCGGATCGCGTGCATGACGTGCTCCACCATGACGATGGTGATGCCCTCGCTTTTGAGCGAATGGATGAGTTCGATCCCGCGTTCCAGCTCAGACGGGTTCAGGCCCGCCAGCCACTCGTCGAGCAGCAACACGTCCGGCGCGCAGGCCAGCGCGCGGGCAAGCTCGATCCGCTTCTGGTCGAAATAGGTCAACTGGTCCGCGTGCGCTTCGAGGTTTCCCTCGAACTGCACGCGCTCGAGCAGCCGCTCGGCTTCGGCGCGTGACGCGGCGACACCCAAGCGGCGCTTGCCATACATGCCGGCGACCGCGACGTTGTCGCGGGCATTCAATGCATCCGGCACCCGCACGAGCTGGAACG
>JAEZFA010000047.1 GCA_023417665.1 Pseudomonadota bacterium
CGTCCGGCGGCTTGGCCGCCGGGTTCTGATCATTGCCGCGCATTATCGCGGCACGCGGGGCCAGGGCTTCGCAACAAAGGACTTAGGATGACGACTGTGATCCAGAAGAACTGGCAGGAGTTGATCAAGCCCGAAAAGCTCAACGTGCAGGGCGGGGCGGATCCGAAGCGTTTTGCGACCGTCGTCGCGGAGCCCTTGGAGCGCGGTTTCGGCCTGACGCTCGGCAACGCGCTGCGCCGCATTCTCCTGTCGTCGCTGCAGGGTGCGGCCGTCACCTCGGTGCAGATCGACGGCGTGCTGCACGAGTTCTCCTCGATCCCGGGCGTGCGCGAAGACGTCACGGACATCGTGCTGAACATCAAGGACATCGCGATCAAGATGCAGGGCGAAGGCCCGAAGCGCATGGTCGTGAAGAAGCAGGGACCCGGCGCGGTGACTGCGGGTGACATCCAGACCGTCGGCGACGTGCAGGTGCTGAACCCCGACCTCGTGCTCTGCACGCTGGACGAGGGCGCGGAAATCCGCATGGAATTCACCGTCAACACCGGCAAGGGTTACGTCGCCGCCGACCGCAACCGCGCGGAAGACAGCCCGATCGGCCTGATCCCGGTCGACAGCCTCTATTCGCCGGTGCGCAAGGTTTCCTATCGCGTAGAGAACACCCGCGAAGGCCAGATCCTCGACTACGACAAGCTGACGATGACGATCGAAACCGACGGTTCGATCTCGCCGGAAGATGCGCTCGCTTATTCCGCGCGCATCCTGCAGGACCAGCTCAATATCTTCGTGAACTTCGAAGAGCCCCGCCGCGAGGTGGAAGCCGCGCCGATCCAGGAACTGCCGTTCCCGCCGGCCATGCTCAAGAAGGTGGACGAGCTCGAGCTTTCGGTCCGCTCGGCGAACTGCCTGAAGAACGACAACATCGTCTATATCGGCGACCTGATCCAGAAGTCGGAAGCGGAAATGCTTCGCACCCCGAACTTCGGCCGCAAGTCGCTCAACGAAATCAAGGAAGTGCTCGCGACCATGGGCCTGCATCTCGGCATGGAAGTGCAGGGCTGGCCGCCGGAGAATATCGAAGAACTCGCGAAGCGCTTCGAGGATCATTACTGAGGCGCGCGGTAGCGCTTCGGAGGAAAGAACTATGCGTCACGGAAAAACTCATCGCCGCTTCAACCGCCGCCCGGAACACCGGAAGGCGATGCTTGCCAACATGGCGGCGTCCCTGATCACGCACGAGCAGATCGTCACCACGCTGCCCAAGGCGAAGGACATCCGTCCGATCGTCGAGAAGCTGGTCACGCTCGGCAAGAAGGCGAGCCTGCATGCGCGCCGTCAGGCGATCTCGGAGATGCGCGACCGCGACGCGGTGAAGAAGCTCTTCGACGTGCTGGCGCCGCGCTACAAGGAGCGCCAGGGCGGCTATCTGCGCATCATCAAGGCCGGTTATCGCTATGGCGACATGGCACCGCTCGCGGTGATCGAATTCGTCGATCGCGACGAGAGCGCGAAGGGCAAGGAAGATCTCGCCCGCCACGAAGCCTGGCTGAAGACGCAGCCGAAGGAAGAGCAGCAGGCCGTTCCGGCCTGAGGCGCGGCAAGACAGAAATTAAAAGCCCCGGCCACCGTGCCGGGGTTTTCCGTTCTGGAAGACTGCGCGGTTTCGTCTCCGGAACTGGTGAGGGAAAAACGCGGATGTTCTGGCAGGCGGCGTTCTTTTCGGCGGCGAATTCCGCCATGGCGTTTCACGCGGTCTCGCTCGGACGGCCGGTGGCGGCTGCGGTCTGCATCGCGGCTTCCGGGCTCGGATGCCTCTATGCGCTGATCGTCAGGCGCCTTCCGGCGACGGTCTGAGCAACGCTCCGACGGGTGGCTCAGGGGCGGATGGCAGGCCGACTTTCTGTTCGGCGCCCCTGCCTGTTTGCAAACAAACAAGCTATTGGGCTCCAGCGATGGAGTTCCATTCGTCGCTCTGAAAATCCATAGTAATAACAGCGTGTTCGGCGTGCGTTGTCGTGAGGGCACAACCACTTCAATTCGAGGCCGTGTACGGGCTCCGAGGTTATTGGTGTGTTGCTACCATAGTAATCATGGGCGCAATCTTATGACGCCAAATGCTGTCTGGGGGCTACAAATGTTGCGGAAATTCTTGCTCGGCGCTGTCGCCGCTGTCTCTTTCCTGGGAATCGCCAACGCGGCCGACATGCCGCGCGCGCCCGCCTACTACAAGGCCCCGCCGGTAGCAGTCTTCAACTGGACCGGGTTCTATGTCGGCGGCACGGTGGGCTATGGCTGGGGCGAGAATCGCCATCTGAACACGACCACCGCGGCCGGCTCGCTGGATTTCGACGTCGACGGTTTCGTGGCGGGCGCCACGCTCGGCTACAACTGGCAGGCGCCGGGTAGCCGCTGGGTGTGGGGTCTTGAACTCGACCTTTCCTATTCGGACATCAATGGTGTGCTTCCCGTGTCGCCGGGCTTTGGCTGCGTCGCCGGATGTACGACCGATCTGAAGTGGTTTGGCACCTTCCGCGGTCGTCTCGGCTACGCGTTCGATCGCTCCGTGATCTACGCGACCGGCGGTCTTGCGTTCGGCGAAGTCGAAGGACAGATCGTTGGGCTTACCGGACAGGGTTCGGAGACCGTTGCCGGCTGGACCGCTGGCGCTGGCATCGAGTTCGCGATTGCGCCGCGCTGGAGCATGAAAGCCGAATATCTCTATGTGTCGCTCGATCAGGCGCAGTATGCAGTCCTCTTGGGCACCAACCTTGTCGTGGATGATCTGAACTTCCACACGGTGCGGCTCGGCGTGAACTACCGCTGGTAACCGCTGTCAAAGCGAAAGCAGAAAACCCGGCCATCGCGCCGGGTTTTTTTATTTTGCCGCAAACATTGAAATGCTGCCGTGCAGGCTTAACTGGAACTTTCCGCCGGTAAATTCGTTTTCGGTGGCGGCACGGGAGACTTCATCCATGAAGCGTGGCTTTCCTTCCATGACGGCGTTGCTCGCGATGCTTGCCATCGCGGGCTATCAGAACCGCGACAAAATCGGCGAGGTTCTGGGCAAGTTGAATACCCCCGGTC
>JAEZFA010000051.1 GCA_023417665.1 Pseudomonadota bacterium
GGATCAACAACGGTTCCATGATCTGCATCCCGATCGGAAGGACCGGGTTCAGCGAGGTCATGGGCTCCTGGAAGATCATCGAGATTTCGTGGCCACGGACGGCCCGCATCTCTTCGTCGGAAAGCTCGAGGAGGTTGCGCCCCTCAAGCAGAATTCGACCTTTGGCAACGCGGCCCGACTTTGCGAGCAGCCGCATGATCGTGAGCGCGGACACGGATTTCCCGCAGCCGGATTCGCCCACCACCGCGACGACCTCGCCGCGATTTACGGTGTATGAAATCCCCTCAACGGCGCGCACAGTGCCGCGCGACGTCTCAAAGCGAACGTGTAAATCCTCTACTGCGAGCAACGGCACCGATGACTGAGCCGCTCGCGATATTTCCTGTACTTCTGCTTCCACCCCGAGACTCGATTGTTATTTCGTTCTTTTCGTTGTCCCTATTGTTTTATAACCAATCAATTCTGCAATGGCCAGAATTAGCATTCTCCGAAACAACAATGTCGCTCCAGTCATGCTGCGCCGCGAAACACAAGCACGCGTATCATCACGCGCAATGAATCGCGCGAGCGGCTGCCATTCTTGCGATTTCCGCATCGGAATAGCCGTACTCGCGCAAAACTTCCGCGCTGTGCTCTCCAAAAATTGGTGCGCTGCGATGGACGCCGCCCGGCGTTGCTGAAAATTTAACCGGAACACCGAGAGTTTTTACATTGCCTGCCGTCGTGTGACTGACCTCGACGACCATGTTTCTCGCCTGCGTCTGCGGATCGGCGTGCATCTGCAGAACATCGAAGACTGGTCCTGCCGGCACCTTGGCCTGCTCGAGCGCGGCCAACCATTCGGCGCTCGTTCGCTTGCGAAACTCGTGAGCCAGTTCCTGCGCGAGTTCTACGCGATGCGTAAGCCGACCCGATGCTTCCCGGAACCGTTCGTCGCTGGCAAGCTCAGGCCGGCCAAGCAATTCGACCGTGCGAAGCCAGGTCGCCTGATTTGCAGCGCCGAGATTGATCCAGCCATCGCTGGTTTCAAACGCCTCATAGGGCGCATTCAACGGATGCGCCGATCCCATCGGCCCGGGTGCGACGCCGGTTGCAAGCGCAATCGCGGATTGCCAATAGGTCTGCACGATGCCGGCTTCGAACAGCGAAGTATCGACCATCTGGCCAGCACCCGTGCGATGCCGCGCGTTGAGCGCCGCAAGAATGCCCATCGCGCCAAGAATCCCGGCGGTTATGTCCGTAATCGGCGCCCCGACCTTTACCGGCGGCCTGCCCGGGCCTTCGCCGGTGATCGACATCAACCCGCTCATGCCCTGCGCGATCAGATCGAAGCCGCCGCGGCCGGCGTAAGGACCGGTGCGGCCGAAACCGGAGATCGCGCAATAGATGAGGCGCGGGTTCATCTGCCTGAGGGTGTCGTAGCCCAGCCCCAAACGCTCCATCGTTCCGCGGCTGTAGTTCTCGGTTACGACGTCCGCCGTCTCGAGAAGACGGTACAGAATTTTCCGGCCGTCATCCGTCTTCAGATCGACCGCGATGCCGCGTTTATTCCGGTTCATCATCATGAAGGCGGCCGCCTCGTCGCCGATCTTCGGCGGCACGGTCCGTCGGGTATCGTCGCCGCTCGGCAACTTCTCCACCTTGATGACCTCGGCGCCCATGTCCGCGAGCATCAGGCCGCAGACCGGGCCCGCCATAACGTGACAAAGCTCGATGACCTTGATGCCTTGCAGCGGACCTTTGCCGGCGTTCATCAGCGGCCCTTGAACTGCGGCTTCTTCTTTTCAAGGAAGGCGCGATAGCCGATCTGGAAGTCTTCGGTGCCGAAGCACTCGAAACTCTCGTCATGCTCGTCTTCGCGGAGCGGCCTGGGTTCGAGCAGGCGGCGGACGAACTTCTTGTGCCAGCGCGCGGCGAGCGGCGCGCCATCCGCGATGCGGTTTGCGGTGGCGTACACTTCCGCTTCGAGTTGCGCCGCAGACACGCCCCGGTTCACGAGGCGCATGCGCAGCGCATCCTCGGCGCCGACGATCTTTCCTTCGAGCAGCATTTCGAGTGCCGCGGCCGGCCCGACAATATCCAGGAGCGCTTTCAGCTCTGCATAAGCGACCACGAGTCCGAGCCGGTTGACCGGGATGCCAAAGCGCGCGGTGTCGTCACAGATACGAATATCCGTGCGTCCCGCGATCTCCAGCCCGCCGCCGACGCAAGCGCCGTGGATCATCGAGATCACCGGATGCGGACATTCGGAGATCGCGACCAGCGCAGGATGGATCGCCTTGCCGTAGGCCCGCGCGGTCGGGACGTCGTAACGCTCGTTCTCGAACTCCGCTATGTCGGCACCGGACGCGAAGGCGTCTCCCGCGCCCCGCAGCACGATGCAGCGCGTCGTTTCGCGATCGTGGGCAAGCTCGTCGAAGGCTGCGCGCAGTTGCCGCCACATCGGCAGCGACAACGCATTCAGACGCTCTTCATTCTCGATCGTGACGGTCGCGACCAGGCCGTCCTTCTTATGCGTAACGCTGCCGCTCATAGTGCTCTCCTTTCGGTAGCCCTACCCCGCGTCTGCAACCAGTCCCGCTGCCTTGATGCCCGCGACACCCGCCGCCTCGTCGTTGTCGGAGGTGTCGCCGGAAACGCCAACCGCGCCGATGATCGCGCCGCCTGCGTTTTTGATCAATACGCCGCCCGGCACCGGGATGAAGTCGCCGTCGAACACATGCGCAAGTGCTGCGCCGAAATGCGGGCGCTCCAGAATCCGCTTTTCGACCGCGCGGCCGCCAATGCCCATGCCAAGGCAGCCATGGGCCTTGCCGTGCGCGATGTCGAAACGGCGGAGGCTCGAGTTATCTTCGATCGCACAGGCAACCATCGCGCCGCGTGCATCCAGCACGACGATGCCCATGGGCTTGAAATTCGCCTTGCGCGAATGTTCGAGCCCGGCATTCACGATGGTCTGCGCCTGTGCAAGCGTAAGTTCCGTCATTGTCTTCTCCCTCTTTTATATCGTTTTTATATCGTTCCTGTTTCGCCGAGACCCTTCGCCAGCACGCGTGCGACATGCAAGGCGCGGCGGCCGCTGCCGTGACCGATCTGCTCCCGGCACGAGGTGCCGTCGGCCACGATGATGGTCTCTTCGTCGGCCTTGCGTACGGCCGGAAGCAGACTGAGTTCGCCCATCGCAAGCGAGACGTCGATCGTTTCCGCGCCATAGCCGAAGCTTCCCGCCATGCCGCAGCAACTCGATTCAACGGTTTCCACTTCCAGCCCGGGCACCAGCTTCAGTGCCTCCTGTACCGGCGACATGACGCCGAAGGATTTCTGGTGGCAATGACCATGCAACAGCGCCTTTGCGCCAAGCGGCTTCAGTTCGAGTGTCAAACGCCCTGCCTTGCGCTCGCTGCTCAGGAATTCCTCGAACAGCATGACTTTTCCTGCGAGCGCCGCGGCTTCCGGCGACCTCAGGAGTGCGGGGATTTCATCACGGAATCCGAAGATGCAACTCGGCTCCAGACCCACCACGGAAACGCCACGCGAGACGAATGGCATGAGCGCGTCAACACTACGCTGCGCCTCTTCCTTCGCCTGCGACACCGCACCGACGGAAAGGAAAGTCCTGCCGCAGCAGAGCGGCCTTCGCCCGCCGTCACCGGCGACGTGAACGCGATAGCCCCCGGCTTCCAGCACGCTTACGGCCGCATCCAGATTTTCGCGCTCGAAATAGCGGTTGAAGGTATCGGCAAAGAGCACGACCTCCTTGTCCGCCACGCCCGTCGAGGATTGCTTCTCCCTGAACACATCGAAGCGCCACTTGGGCAAGGTACGACGTGCACTGAACCCTGTAAGCCACTCGGAGACTTTCGCCGCACCCGGCAGAATATCACGCAGGTTCAGAAGCCAGCCGAGCCTTGCCGCCCACGGCGCATAACGCGGCAGCCAGCCGACCAGCCGGTCGCGCAACGAATAGCCATATGAACCCGCGCGCGCCGTAAGCACCTCGATCTTCATGCGCGCCATATCCACGCCGGTCGGGCATTCGCGCCGGCAGCCCTTGCAGGAGACGCAGAACTTCATTGTCTCCATCATCTCGCCGGACGTAAACGCGTCTTTCCCAAGCTGCCCGGAAAGTGCCAGCCGCAACGTATTCGCGCGTCCGCGCGTGACATCGCGTTCGTTGCGCGTCACGCGATAGCTCGGACACATGACGTTTCCGGCGCTGTTGCGACAGGCGCCGTTGTTGTTGCACATCTCGACGGCGCCCTGAAAACCCTTCGCGCCGCCCACATATTCGGACCAGTCGAGCGCGGGCTCGCGGCCGGAGAGTCCATAGCCCGGCGCGTATCGAAAGTTATTGCGGTCGTCGAACTTCGGCGCGTGCGTGATCTTGCCCGGATTGAAAAGCCCCTCGGGGTCGAACTTCTCCTTCACTTCCTCGAAGGCGCGCACCAGCCTTGAGCCGAACATCGGCTCGTGAAACTCCGAGCGCGTCATGCCGTCGCCGTGCTCGCCGGAATGAGAGCCCTTGTATTCGCGCACCATGGCGAAGGCCTCTTCGGCAATCGCCCGCATGGCCTTCACGTCTTTCTCCTGCCGGAGATTGAGAACCGGCCGCACGTGCAGGCATCCGACGGAGGCATGCGCGTACCAGGTGCCGCGCGTTCCGTGCTTGTGAAAAATGTCGGTGAGCCGCGCAGTATAGTCGGCAAGATGCTCGAGCGGCACCGCGCAGTCCTCGACGAAGGAGATCGGCTTGCCCTGCTCTTTCATCGACATCATCACGTTGAGGCCGGAGGCACGAAGTTCGGCGATGGCCGTCTGCAACGCCGGATCGGTCACATCGACGACACCGCCCCACTGCGCGCCTTGCCTGTCCCAACCGATGCCGAGATCGCTCATGACGTCATGCAGATGCGCAAGGCGCTTTTTGTTTTCCTCTTCGCCCGAATCGAACTCGACCAGCAGAATTGCATCGGGCGTGCCGCGAACGAATTTCTCCAGCGTCGGCCGGAACATCGCGATCTCGCGGGCCAATTCGATCAATGTGCGATCGACCAGTTCGACCGCGATCGGACCGGTCTTCACCAGATGCTGCGCGGCATTCATCGCTTCATAGAAGCTGCAGAAGTGACAGGCCGCGACAATGCGCTTGCCGAGCACCGGCCAGAGCTTGAGTTCGACCTGCGTCGTGAACGCGAGCGTGCCCTCGGACCCGATCAGCATATGCGCAAGGTTGAGGTCGTTCCTGCCCGGCACGAGTGCATCGAGATTGTAGCCGCCGACGCGCCGCTGCACTTTCGGAAAGCGGGCCTCGATTTCGGCGGCTTCACGTTCACCGATCGCGAGCAGTTCCCGCGCGAGCGGCTTCAGGGGGGACGCATCGGGAATATCGGAGAGATCGCGATTTGCACGGCCGAAATGCGCGGCGCTTCCATCCGCGAAAACGGCATCCATCGAAATTACATTGTCCCGCATGGTGCCGTAACGGAGCGAGCGCCCGCCGCAGGAATTATTGCCGGCCATACCGCCGATGGTCGCGCGGGACGCGGTCGAGACATCGACCGGATACCAAAGACCGTGTTTCTTCAACTGGCGGTTCAGGTCGTCGAGCACGATGCCGGGCTCAACCACGCAGCGCCGGCCCTCCAGATCGAGCTCCAGCACCCGGTTCAGGTGCTTCGAACAATCGACGACCAGCGAGTGGTTGATGGTCTGGCCGCATTGCGAGGTGCCGCCGCCGCGCGCCAGCACGGTCACCCCCTCTTGATTGGCCAAGCCAATCGACAGCTTCGCCTCCTCTATCGTGCGGGGGACAACGACGCCCAAAGGGGTCAGCTGATAGTGGGAAGCGTCGGTTGCATAGCGGCCGCGGCTAAATGCATCGAACAGGACATCGCCGGAGATTTCGCGCCGCAACCTGCGCTCAAGGCCCGGCATCATCACGTTCATATTGCACCGCCCGCTGCATTTGCATGGCGGATGCGGCTGGAACGCTGCTTGACCGGGATGCACGGATAATTCACAGGACTTGCCAACTCGCTTATTTCAACACGCGCATCACTCGCGCAACCAAGACTACCGGGGGATTAAAGTGGCGTCTAATCGTTCGCGCACCGCAGGCAGGCATTTTCTCCAGATTCCCGGGCCGTCCCCGATTCCCGATCGCGTGCAACGCGCGATCGACATGCCGATCATCGACCATCGCGGGCCGGCCTTCGGGAAACTCGCGCGCCGCGTCCTCGACGGCGTAAAGACCATTTTCAAGACCACGAACCCGGTCATCATTTTCCCGTCATCGGGCACCGGGGCGTGGGAAGCAGCACTCGTCAACACGCTCTCGCCGGGCGACCACGTTTTGATGTTCGAGACCGGTCAGTTCGGCACGCTCTGGAAGAAGATGGCCGAGAAACTCGGCCTCGTTCCGATCTTCATCCAGAGCGACTGGCGCACCGGCGCCGACCCGAAGGCGATCGAAGCGAAGCTTCGCGAAGACAAGGACAAGAAGATCAAGGCGGTCGCCGTTCTTCATAACGAGACCTCCACGGGCTCGGTTTCGCCGGTTGCCGAAGTGCGCAAGGCAATCGATGCCGCGGGCCATCCGGCCCTGCTTCTGGTGGACACCATCTCTTCACTCGCCTCGATCGATTATCGGCACGACGAATGGGGCGTCGACGTTACGGTCGGCGGCGCGCAGAAAGGCCTGATGCTGCCGCCCGGCATTTCGTTCAATGCTGTCAGCGACAAGGCGATTGCCGCCGCGAAGACGTCGAAACTTCCCAAGTCCTTCTGGAGCTGGGAAGAAATGATCGCAATGAACAAGACCAACTACTTCCCCTACACGCCCGCCACCAACATTCTGTTCGGCCTCGCGGAAGCCATCGACATGCTCCATGAAGAAGGCCTCGAGAATGTGTTTGCGCGGCATGATCGCCTCGCGGAAGCAACGCGCCGCGCAGCACAGACATGGGGCCTTGAGCTCCTCTGCAAGGAGCCGAAGCACTATTCCTCGACCATCACGGCAATCCTGCTTCCCGAAGGCCACAACGCGGATCAGTTCCGCGCAACCGCGCTCGACGCGTTCGATATTTCCTACGGTGCGAGCTTCGGCCCCTATTCGGGCAAGTATTTCCGCATCGGCCATCTCGGCGACATCAACGACGGCACCCTGCTCGGCGCGCTGGCGCTGACGGAAATGGCGCTCGGCCTCGCCGGCGTCCCCCACAAGAAAGGCGGCGTGCAGGCGGCGATGGATTATCTCGCTACCGAAGGCAAAAAGCGCGCAAGCTAATCGAAGCTAGGCGGCAAAGCTGCCGCCCAGTTCGTCCTCGATATGCAGCTTCACGATGTCGTCGAAGGATTGTTCGGCGGTCGTGAAGCCGAGCGACTTCGCGCGGGATGTATCGAAGTTGCGCGGCCAGCCGGCGACGATCCGCATGATCGTGGGGTCCGGCTCGCGGCGGATCCGCTTCACGACATTCGCGCCCGCCACCCGTTCCAGCGCCGCGATCTGCTCGCCTACCGTGGCCGACAGACCCGGCATCGAAAGGTTTACGCGGTTGTTCAGCGCGGCAATGTCGATCTCCGCCGCGCGGATCAGGAACCCGACCGCGGAACGTGGCGAGGCGTGCCAGTGACGGACGTCTTCCGACACTGGAAGCACCGCTTCTTCTCCGTTTAGCGGCTCGCGGATGATGTTGGAGAAGAAGCCGGACGCCGCCTTGTTGGGCTTGCCGGGGCGGATGCAAATCGTCGGCAGACGAATGCCAACACCCTCCAGAATGCCCCGGCGCGAATAGTCGGCGAGCATCAGTTCGCCCATCGCCTTCTGCGTGCCGTAGCTCGTCAGCGGCGTTTCGAAAAACTCGTCTCCGATTGCGTCGGGAAACGGTGCGCCGAAGACCGCGATGGAGGACGTGAAGACGACACGCGGTTTGTAGCTACCACCGGTCTTCTTGATCGCGTCGAGCAGGAAGCGCGTGCCGTCGAGATTGATGCGATAGCCCTTGTCCAGATCGGCTTCCGCTTCCCCGGACACGATCGCCGCAAGATGAAAGATCATGTCCGGCCGCGACACGACGAGCTTCTCCGCCTCGCCGGGCATGGAGAAGTCAGACGCACTGGTGCTCACCTGAAACGGCGCATTCGCGGGCCTCTGCGGTTCCACCACATCATGCAAAGTCAATCGGGAGATTTCGCGCGCCGCGATGCGGCCGTCTTTGAGCAAGCGTTCCGTGAGCTTGCGTCCGATCATGCCGGCCGCGCCCAGAACTAAAACATGCATGACTTATTCCTTCACCGCTCCGGTCATCGCCGACACGTAATGCTCGACGAAGAAAGCATAGAGCACGACGAGCGGCAGCGAGCCTACCAGCGCGCCCGCCATCAGCGAGCCCCAGCGATAAACGTCGCCGTCCACGAGTTCACTGACGATCGCGACCGGCACGGTCTTGTTCTGCACCGAGGTGGTCAGGGTGAGTGCGTAGATGAACTCGTTCCAGCACAGGGTGAACGAGAAGATGAAGGCCGAGATCAATCCCGGAATAGCCAGCGGCACGATGATCTTGGTGAGGATTTGCCAGCGGCTCGCGCCATCGATCAGCGCGCATTCTTCGAGCTCGAACGGGATGGTCTTGAAATAGCCCATCAGGAGCCAGGTTGAAAACGGAATCAGGATCGTCGGATAGACGAGGATCAGCGCCAGCGGTGAATCGAACAGCCCGTAAAAATGAATGACGGAGGCAAGCGGAATGAACAGGATCGACGGCGGCACGAGATAGGCCATGAAGATCAGCGCGCCGACCGTCTGCGCGCCCCTGAAGCGCAGCCGCGCAATCGCATAAGCCGCGAGCACGCTTGCCACGATCGACAGGAACGTCGCCGCGGCGGCCACGTACATCGTATTCCAGAGCCACCGCGGATAATTCGTCTCGAACAGGAGCTTCTTGATGTGATCGAGCGTCGGCTCCACGACCCAGAACGGATTATGGGTATCCATGTCGATAAGCTGGGCGTTCGGTTTCACCGAAGTCAGCGCCATCCAGTAGAACGGGAACAGCAGCACCAGCATGATCAGGCCGAGCGGAAGCCAGAGCGTGACGATCCGCATCGGTACCGACTCGAGATAGGTCATGCCCTCCTTCTCGTCGGCACGGGCTTCATCCATCGCGGCTTTGGCGACTGCGTCAGTCATTGCCTTCACCGTGCTGCCACTTGCGGCGCTGGAGCCCGAACCAGGAAATCATGATCGCCGCAAGCAGGAACGGGATCATCGCGGTCGCGATCGCCGCGCCCTCGCCCAACCGGCCGCTGAGGATGCCGCGCTGATATGAAAGCGTCGCCATTAGATGCGTCGCATTCACAGGTCCGCCGCGCGTCATCGCCCAGATCAGCTGGAAGTCGGTAAAGGTGAAGAGCACCGAGAAGGTCATGACCACCGCGATGATCGGCGTCAGCAGCGGATAGGTCACATAGCGAAAGCGCTGCCATGCCGTCGCGCCATCGAGGGTTGCCGCTTCATAGAGCGACGGCGATACCGTCTGCAGGCCCGCGAGCAGCGTGATCGCGACAAAGGGCACCCCGCGCCAGATATTGGCGAAGATCAGGCTGCCGCGCGCCCAGTTGCCGTCGCCCAGGAAGTTGATGTTCTGCTCGATCAGCCCCATCTGCCGCAACGACCAGGAGATGATCGAGAACTGCGAGTCGTAAATCCACCAGAACGCGATTGCTGACAGCACGGTCGGCACGATGAACGGGATCAGCACGACCGAGCGGATGATCGCCTTGAACGGCATATGCCGGTTCAGCAGCAATGCGAGATAGAGCCCGACCGCGAACTTAATGATGCTCGCGACGATGGTGTAGAGCAACGTGTTGAAGACGGAGAGCCAGAAGATGCCGTCGTCCCAAAGCCACTCGTAGTTCTCGAACCCGATGAACTGTCCCGGACGCGCGAGCCTTGCATCGGTGAACGAAAGCCAGATCCCGAGCAGAAGCGGCCACGCCAGAAACAGCAGCAGAAAAAGTGCCGCCGGCAGCATGAACCAGATCGCAAGCCAGTTGCGGTTGGATTGCAGCCGCGACCACAGCGAAGGCTCGGCCAGCGCCGCGCTTCTTCTCGTTTCCTCGACCGTACTCATCCCGGGTTCACGATACCTGCTGGAGAAAGAAGCGGCGGCGCGGTTGCCCACGCCGCCATATCGTCAGCGATAGATCCGTTGCGCCTGGCGCTCCGCGATCTTGATCGCACCCTTTACGTCTTCGCGGCCGGTACAGTAGTTCGCGAACATGTCGACCACGATGAAGTCCGCAATCGCTGCCGCCGCCTTTTCGCCAAGCGTGCCGAGGCCTGCGGGCGTCAGCGTGCGCTTCGATACATCGCGATAAACGGTACGTTTGCGGTCTTCCGTCCAAACCGGATTTGCGTCGTAGGCGTTCAGGAAGTGCGAGAGGTAACCCTGCGCCGCGCCGATCCACGGGTCGAAGTTCTCCTTTTCCTGCATGAAGGCCGCAAAGGCTTTGCATGCCTGCGGAAACTTCGTGAACGAGAAGGTCAGGATCGGGAATGCGAGATGCAGTTCGGTCGGCTTGCCGACCGGTCCAACCGGCATGTACGCGTGCTCGGTGTCGTCGGCGATCTGCTTGTTTTCCCTCGACGCCGTTACGTAGATCGAAATCCCGTTCGAAGTAAGGTAGAGTTCGCCCGCGACATAGGCCTTGTTGTTCGAGGAATCATTCCACGACGCGGTGCCCGGCACGAAGGTTTCGTAGAGTCCCTTCACGAATTCCAGCGCCTTCGCGGTTTCGGGCGAGTTGATGATCACCTTGTCGTCCTTGTCGACAAGGTTGCCGCCGTATGCCCACAGCGCCCAGTGCAGCCATGTGTTTGCATCGCCGGAAGCGTGACCCAAGGCGAACCCTGCCGGAGTGTTGTTCTTCTTCATCGCGCGGCACAGCTCGAGGAAGCCGGCGGTATCTTTCGGGAATTCCTTGAAGCCCGACTTCTCCATTGCGCTCTTGCGATAGGTCATCAGACCGCCGGTGGTGGCGACCGGCACGCAGATCCATTTGCCCTTCGACTTGCCGTAAAGCTCGGCGGACTGGGTCCAGCCGCCATATTTTTTGCCGAGGTAGTCCGCGACATCGGTCATGTCGAGACACTTCTCGGGGAAAAGATGCGGCAGCGAATAGAGACCCCACACCATGTCGAGGCCCTGCCCGGTATTGGCCGCGACCGACGCCTTCGGCTGAATGTCGTCGAACGACTCGTTCGAAATATTAACCGAGACGCCGGTGGCCTTCTGGAAGGCATCGACCATCGCCATGAAGGCCTTGTCTTCGGCTTCGACGAAGCGGCGCCACCGCAACACGTTGATGCGCGCCTTCGGCTCCGGCTTGAACGGCGAGGCCTGCGCCCAGGCCGTGGCATAGTTCAGCAGTTGATCTGCGCCGGTGACACCGACCGCAGCCGCGGCCGCCGAGCCTTTCAGGATCGAACGGCGGTTCATTTCCAGTTTCTTGTCCATGCTTTCCTCCCGAGGACAGTATCGTTTTGGACTTCGCTAGATTCTTTTCCCGCTATCTTTGGCGAAGAGGTGAGCCACGTCCGCGCGCGGACGCAGTGAAATCGTGTCGCCAGGCTTTACGCTCTGGCGTTCGCGGAACACGGCGATGACTTCCTGATCGCCGATCCGCGCGACAATCTGGGTTTCCGAGCCGGTCGGCTCTACCACCACGACCTCGGCGGGCAAGCCGCCCTCGCCCATTTCGAAATGTTCGGGGCGGATACCGTAAAGAACGTCGCGGCCACCGTCGCCTTGCGGCGCGGTCTTCAGCGGCAGCTTGTGACCGCCAGCAGTCTCGACATAGACGGAGCCGTTCGCCCGCAGCTTTCCGTCGAGGAAGTTCATGGCCGGCGAGCCGATGAAACCCGCGACGAACTGATTGACCGGGCGGTCGTAGAGATCGAGCGGCGCGCCCATCTGCTCGATCACGCCGTCATGCATGACCACGATCTTGTCGGCCATGGTCATGGCCTCGATCTGGTCGTGGGTGACATAGACCGTCGTTGTCTTCAGCCGCTGGTGCAGTTCCTTCATCTCGGTGCGCATGGCCACGCGCAGCTTGGCATCGAGATTTGAAAGCGGCTCGTCGAACAGGAATACCTGCGGCTCACGAACGATCGCGCGGCCCATCGCAACGCGCTGGCGCTGTCCGCCGGAAAGCTGGCGCGGATAGCGCTCCAGCAGTTTCTCCAGACCGAGAATACTCGCGGCTCGCTGCACGCGTTGCTCGATTTCATTTTTGCTGGCGCCCCGCAGCATGAGCGAAAAGCCCATGTTCTTCGCCACCGTCATGTGCGGATAGAGCGCGTAATTCTGGAACACCATCGCGATGTCGCGCTCTTTGGGGTGCACGTTGTTCACGACGCGCCCGCCGATCGAGATCGTTCCCGAGGTAATGTTCTCAAGCCCGGCAAGCAGGCGAAGCAAGGTCGACTTTCCGCATCCCGAGGGGCCGACAAGCACCACGAACTCGCCGTCCTCGATCGGAACGCTGACGCCATGCAGAATTTCTACTGCGCCAAAGGACTTGCGCACGTCGCGTATCTGCACGGACGCCATTGCTGTGTCTCCATGAACAACACAGGCAGGTTCTGCGCGAAAAGGCGCGCTGCTCTTCTTGCTTTACCAAAGAGTGTGACTGCGTATGGTAGCGCTGTCAATCAGTGCCAACCCGTGTTATCAAAGAGAAATGCCGCGCAAAGCAAAAAAAATGGGTTCGATCCGGCTCACCGAAGTTGCAAAACTCGCCGGTGTAAGCCCCATTACCGCATCGCGGTTCTTCCGAAACCCGGAAGCGCTTTCTGCTAGCAAGCGTGAAAGAGTTGAAAGCGCTGCGAAAGAGCTTGGCTACGTCCCCAATCTTGCAGCGCGGGCGCTGGCTTCGCAGCGCACAGAAGTGATCGGCGTCCTGATACCGTCGCTGACGAATAATGTGTTCAACGACGTGCTGCGCGGGATTTACGATGCATCGGAGGGCAGCCGCTACACCGTCCAGTTCGTGAATACGCGCTACAGTATTCTGCAGGAGGAGAAATTGCTGCGTCTGTTCCAGGCGCAGAAGCCGGCCGGTCTCATCGTCACCGGGATCAACCAGACCGAGCAGTCGCGTGCGGTCATGGAAGGCATGAACTGCCCTATCGTGCAGATCATGGAGCTCGGCTCGGATCCGGTCGATATGATGGTAGGATTTTCGCACTATGATGCTGCAATTGCAGCGGTTTCTCATCTAAGGGGACTTGGCCGGAAGCGGATCGGCTTTCTTGGCGCACGCATGGACCCGCGCGTGCAGCGCCGCCTCGAGGGCTATCGCAAGGCCATGAAAGACGCCGGTCTTTTCGACCCGAACCTGGTCCTGACGACCTCAACCCCCACCGCAATGACGCTGGGCGGCGTATTGCTGGGCGACCTGCTGGCGCAGGCGCCCGACCTCGATGCGGTTTTCTGCATCAACGACGACCTTGCGGTTGGCGTTCTGTTCGAGTGCCAGCGCCGCGGCATCGCAGTCCCTGACCAGATTGCCATTATCGGATTCAACGACATGGAGTTCATGGCGGCCACGGTCCCCACGCTTTCGAGCGTTCGCACGAACCGTTACGAAATGGGGCGCGACAGCGTCACCATGCTGATCAATGCAATCGAAGGACGCCGGCCCGCAACGCCTGTCATTGATCTGGGCTTCGAATTGATGATCCGGCAGAGTTCGACGCTTCGCAACGCGTAACTGCGTAAAACGCAGGCCCCGTCCGCAAGAAAATGGTAGCGCTGTCTTTTTTGGGCGACTAGTCTTCGCGGGAACAGCAATTCTCGTTCATCGGGGGCGATCGATGTCCAATTCCGGCGGCAGTGGCGCGAACAAGCCGAAATTGCGCTCTCGTCTCTGGTTCGATGATAGCCACGATCCCGCGATGACCGCGCTCTACCTGGAGCGGTACCTGAATTACGGGCTTACGAGGCAGGAACTGCAATCCGGCAAGCCGATCATCGGCATCGCCCAGACGGGGAGCGATCTTTCGCCCTGCAATCGCCATCACCTGGAGCTTGCCCATCGCGTCCGCGAAGGCATTCGCGAGGCCGGCGGGGTCGCGATGGAGTTCCCCTGTCATCCCATCCAGGAGACCGGGAAACGGCCGACCGCCGCGCTCGACCGCAACCTCGCCTATCTGTCGTTGGTGGAAGTGCTGTTCGGCTATCCGCTCGATGGGGTCGTGCTCACCACCGGTTGCGACAAGACCACCCCGGCCTGCCTCATGGCCGCCGCCACCGTGAACATCCCGGCCATCGTGCTTTCGGGCGGCCCCATGCTCAATGGCTGGTTCAACGGCGAGCGGACGGGCTCCGGCACCGTGGTCTGGAAGTCGCGCGAGCGGCTCGCAGCCGGTGAAATCGACTACGACGAGTTCATGGACATCGTGGCCTCGTCGGCACCCTCGGTAGGCCACTGCAACACCATGGGAACCGCCTCGACCATGAATTCGCTGGCCGAGGCGCTCGGCATGTCGCTGCCCGGCTGTGCGGCCATTCCTGCGCCCTACCGCGAGCGCGGGCAGATTTCCTATCTGACCGGCAAGCGCATCGTCGAAATGGTCTGGGAAGACCTGCGCCCGTCGCAAATCCTCACCAAGCAGGCATTCGAGAATGCCATTGTCGTGAACTCCGCCATCGGCGGCTCCACCAATGCGCCGATCCATCTCAATGCGCTCGCCCGCCACGTCGGAGTCGAACTCTCGGTCGAAGACTGGCAACGCGTCGGCCACAAGATCCCGCTCCTCGTCAATCTACAGCCCGCTGGCGCCTATCTCGGCGAGGAATATCACCGCGCCGGCGGCGTTCCGGCCGTGGTTCGCGAGCTGATGACCAAGGGCAAGATTCACGAGGACGCGCTCACGGTGAACGGAAAAACCATGGGCGAGAACTGCAAGGACGCGCCGAAGCCCGACCATGACGTGATCTGGAGTTGCGACCGGCCGCTCGTGAACGACGCCGGTTTCATCGTTCTGTCCGGCAACCTGTTCGACAGCGCCATCATGAAGACGAGCGT